>JAGBOM010000083.1 GCA_017633865.1 Opitutales bacterium | reverse complement strand
GAGAGTCCAGCATATTTTGAAGCTCCCCCTCCGCGCGGGCGTCCGCCCCCGCGGCCTTCACGGGGCCCGCCTCAACCACGCCCGCAATCAGCGACACGCTCTCAAGGCAGTTGTGATTTACGGACTCCAAAAGCATTTTTGCAAACCTCGGCTCCGACGGGAATTCCCCCAAAACCCGCCCGAGCTTAGTCGGCCTTCCCGAAGAATCAAGCGCGCCGAGCTCCCTCAAAAGCCTTTCAGCGCCCGCGGCGGTTTCGGCGGAGGGCTTGTCCAATAGCGGAAGCCCGCAAAAATCCAAGCCCGCGCACTTTAGCCAAAGCAGAGTCTGGCTAAGCTCAAGCCGCAAAATTTCGGGGGTTAAATGCCGCTTAAAATCGGCCTCGTCCGACTTTTTCCAAAGCCTTACGGCTACGCCCGCCGAGGTTCTGCCCGCCCTGCCCGCGCGCTGCAATGCGCTCGCAAGGCTTATGCGCTCGGTTAAGAGCGTGTTGACGCCCCTCGAGGGGTCGTAGCGCGAGACCTTCGCAAGCCCCGAATCTATCACGTATTTTACGCCGCCGATTGTAAGCGACGTCTCGGCGATGTTGGTTGCCACAACTATTTTTCTTCTCGCCGACTCCTGCACCGCCCTGTCCTGCAAGTCGGCGGGAATAGAGCCGTGGAGCGGGTAAATGTCGAAATCCGAAGCGGCGGGGATTTTTTTTAAGGCCGAAATCGTTTTTGAAATCTCGTACGCCCCCGGCATAAAAATAAGAAAATTCCCGTCGGAGCCTTCGCGGGCAAGGCGCGAAAATTCGAGGGCGGCGGCGTCCCAAATTTTGCCGGCGGAAGGCGGGGCGGGGGCGTAGCGAATGTCGACGGGGAACATTCTCGATCCGCACTCGAGACTTTCCGCGCCATCGCCCAAAAGCCCCAAAACCGAGCCGGAATCCATCGACGCGGACGCGACCGCCAAGACCAAGTCGGGGCGGTGTTTTTTTTGCGAATTTAAAGCGAGCGCGAGCGAGATGTCTCCAAAGATGTTTCTCTCGTGGAATTCGTCGAAAACAATCGCGCCCACGCCCTTTAAACCCGGGTCTGAAAGCGCCATTCTCGCGAGGACGCCCTCCGTCAAAAACACGATTTTAGTGGTTTCGGAATAGTTTTTGTCGAGCCTGATGTGCCAGCCCGCGAACTCCCCCGCCTTCGAGCCCGCCGCCCGCGCCACGAACTTTGCGAGCATTCGCGCCGCGACCCTTCTCGGCTGCAAAACCAAAATTTTGCCGCCGATTTTTTCCGCGAGCATCGCGGGCAGGCGCGTCGATTTTCCAGAGCCCGTCGGCGCCGACACCGCGAAATTGCGGACGCCCCGCCCAAGGCTCGAACACAGCGGCTCCCTTAAACTGTCCACCGGAAAATCCATAAAAACCCCGCGAAAAAATCTATTCGAGCGAAAACTCCATGCACTCCCCCAAATATTTTTCGGAAAATTCCAGTATGTCGGGCTTCGACAACCCGCCGTACCTCAAGGCGGCGTCGGCGCGCAAATCCCTGCCGAAAAGGGCGTCCAAAGCCAGGCGCATGGCGGAGCTCCCCGCGTCGCTTGCGGAAAACGCGAGCCTCGCCTTTATCGCCTGCGCGGCCTGCAAAACCCTCCGCCCGTCAAAATCGCCCGCGCGCATCTTTTCCGCGCACAGTAAAAATACCTCGCGGATTCTGCCCAAATTCTTGCGCTTAGTAAGCGCGTAAAAATAAAGAGCGCCCGACGACAGCCCCGCGACCCCCGCCGCCCCCGCCGAGTAGGCGAGCGCGAGCTTCTCGCGCGCAAGCTCAAAAACCAGCCCGGACGAGCCGCCCAAAATTTCGGAGGCTATCTCCGAAAGCAAATCTCCCCTTTCGTCCAAAACGCCCGGAGCCTTAAATATGGACAGCGCCGCCGCCTGCG
>JAGBOM010000082.1 GCA_017633865.1 Opitutales bacterium | reverse complement strand
GGACTCCGCCGCGGCTCCGAGTTTAAACGCGGTCGTGGCCGAGCTTGAAAAGCCCGCGGCCGACGCGGCTCCCAAGGCGGTAGACAAGGCCGCCCAAAAGGCTAACGAGGCCAAAGACGCCGCCCAGCCGGAAAAGACAAAGTAGGGCGAAAAGTTTTCCCTAAAAACGGCGCGAAAAATTCGCGCCTTTTTTTTGCGAAAAACAAAAACTATTTTTTAAAATTTGTTTGAATCCGGGTCTTAACAGGGCTGAAATAAAACCCTTAATTATTAAAAAAACGGCGAATATCGTGAAAACGCTTTTAAAAATTTTTGCGGCCTTGATTCTGGCGGCGGCCTCGGCGCTTCCCGCTTTCGGGCAGGCCAGAAAGTCGAACAAGGCCGCGCAGGTAAGGGACATTTCGCAGGCCGACGCGGCGCGGCGCTGGTCGGAGTTTTTGGAGTCGCGCCCCTCGGGGGACTACGTTTTTAAGTTCGAGCTCGAGCATATGCCGCGCCAAAGCGAAAGCGCGATGTACGAGGGCGAGATTTTCGGCAAGTATTTTTCGGCGCAAAATTTTTTAATGCGGGTTGAAATCCGCCCCGCGCAGTCGCCCGAAAAAACAAAAAAATATCTGCTTAAAAAAATCGGCGGCAAAATCGGCGTTTGGGAGGAGTCAGCCGGCAAAATAAAAAAGCTGGACGACCCCCGCGACTGGCTTAGGCCTATGCTGGAGGGGCTGATTTACACGCCTTTCGACGTTCTTATGCCGTTTAAGTCTTGGCCGTGCAAATACGCGGGCGCGGGCAGGGCAATGAGAGCCGTACACTTTTTCGACCTCTGCGCCCCCGACGGGTTCCCGAAGGGCGAGGCCGATTTAAGCAGGGTAAGGGTCGCCCTAAGCAGAGAGTTCAACGCGCCGTTTCAAACGGAATATTTCGACGCCAAAGGCGAAGTCTCAAAAGCGGTAAACCTAAGCTCCGTCAAAAAAATCGACGGAAACTGGATAGTCAAAAAGATTGAGACTCTCGATAAAAAATCGCGCGACAAGGATAAAATCACAATCCTGCGCGCAGGCTTTTTCGACGCCCTCGACCCCAAAATTTTCGACGAATCCGCCCTTGCCGAACCCGCAAAAATTCCGGAATTAAAGGAGCTCTAAAACATGGCTAAAGATTTGAGATATAACAGGCTCGCAAAGCTTCTTTGCGGCTACTCCGTAAAAGTGTCGGAGGGCGAAAACGTGCTGATAGACGCGTGCGAAATTCCCGACGAAATGGTCGAGGCTCTCATAGAGGAGGTCGTGCGGCTCGGAGGCAACCCGTTTGTAAAGCAGTCGACCCAGCGGGTAAACCGCAAAATCAATATGCTTTCGGGCGGGGGCAGGCTGGAAACCGCCGCGGCCATCGAGCTTGAAACCATCAAAAAGATGCAGTGCTACATCGCGCTCCGCGGCTCGAACAACATTTTTGAAAACGGCGACATCGCCCAGGAGCAGCTCTCGAAAATAAGCGCGGCAATGCGCGCGCCGCTAAATTGGAGAGTCTCGAAAACGAAGTGGGTGGTTCTGCGCTGGCCGACGCCCGCCATGGCGCAGCAGGCCTCGATGAGCACCGAGGCCTTCGAGGATTTTTATTTCGACGTATGCGCCTTCGACTATTCAAAATTCTCGAAGGGCATGGAGGCTCTGCGCCGCCTTATGGAAAGTACCGACAAGGTTGAAATTTTGGGCAACGGCTCCGATTTAAGCTTCTCGATAAAGGGCATGCCCGCAATCCCCTGCGCGGGCGAAATGAACATTCCCGACGGCGAAGTCTTTACCGCCCCCGTTAAAAACAGCGTAAACGGCGTAATCCGCTACACCGCCGACACCGTTTACGACGGCGCCTCCTTCAGCGGAATCACCCTCGAGTTTAAGGACGGCAAAATCGTGAAGGCCGACGCTTCCTCAAACGCCCAAAAGCTGCGCGAAATCCTTTCGAGCGACGAGGGCGCAAGCTACGTCGGCGAATTCGCCATAGGCGTGAACCCCCTCGTAAAAAAGCCCATGCTCGACATTTTGTTCGACGAAAAAATCGCGGGCTCGTTCCACTTTACGCCCGGCCAGGCCTACGACGAGGCCGACAACGACAACCGCTCCAAAATCCACTGGGACATGGTCTGCATCCAAACCCCCGAATACGGCGGCGGCGAAATCTGGTTCGACGGCGTTTTGATTCGCAAAGACGGCAAATTCGTTCTTCCCGAGCTCTTCCCGCTGAATCCCGAAAACCTGCTCGGCAAAAATACCGAAAAATAAAAAAACGCCCGCCGCGCAAAAAACTGTTGATAAAACCCGCCGAAAGAGTAGAAATTTCCGCAATATTTTTTACACGATGAACCTCCAGTCAGACAACACCCAAATCAATATCCAGCACGAAAACACAAGCGACCTGTTTTCCGTAAGAATGGCCAAGCTCGAGGCCATGCGCGAAAACGGCTTCGACCCCTTTTCCCAAAACTGGGAGCCCACCCACACAAGCCGGTCGGCAAAAGAGCTTTTTGAAAGCGCGGGCGAGGGCGCGGAGGCGAGCGTGGCGGGAAGAATCCTCGTCTACCGCCTTATGGGCAAGGCGAGCTTCGTAAAGATTCAGGACAGAAAGGGCATAATCCAGCTCTACTTCTCGCGGGACGACCTCCCCGAAGGCTCGTACAACAACGTCTTTAAAAAGCTTGTCGACGTGGGCGACATTATCGGCGCGCGCGGCAAGCTTTTCCTTACAAACACGGGCGAAATCACCCTGCGGGTAACGGACTTCAAGCTCGTCTCGAAAGCCCTGAGGCCGCTCCCCGAAAAGTGGCACGGCCTCACCGAGAGCGAGCAAATCGACCGCCAGCGCTACCTCGACCTCATCGTAAACCCCGACTCCCGCAAGCGTTTTGCGATGCGCAGCCGCATAATTTCCGAAATCAGAAAATTCCTCGGCGAGCGCGACTTTATGGAGGTCGAAACCCCTACGCTTCAGGGCGTCGCCGGCGGCGCGGCCGCGCGCCCCTTCACCACGCACTTCAACGCCCTCGACTGCGACTTTTTCATGCGCATATCCCCCGAGCTCTTCCTAAAAAGAATGCTCGTCGGCGGCTTCGACAGGGTTTTTGAAATCGGCAAAAACTTCCGCAACGAGGGCATAGACCGCAAGCACAACCCCGAATTTACAATGCTCGAAGTCTACCAGGCGTACAGCGACTACAAGGGCATGATGAAGCTCGTTTACGACCTTGTGCAGCACCTTTGCAAAACCGTTGTCGGCTCCACCACAATCACCCGCTATGACGGCGTGAAAATCGAGCTCGGCGGCGAATGGCGCGTGGCCGACTACAAAGATTTAATCCGCGAAAAAACCGGGGACCCCGACTGGTTCAACCGAAGCAAGGCCGAAAAAATCGAGGCCTGCCGCAAGCTCGGCTTGAACGTAGAGCCCGCCTGGGAGGACTACGAGGTGACCCAGGAGGTTTACAGCAAGCTGATTGAGCCGTTCCTCGTCCAGCCCACGTTTGTAACCCACATCGCAAAGCAGCTTTGCCCGCTC
>JAGBOM010000081.1 GCA_017633865.1 Opitutales bacterium | reverse complement strand
CGCGCGGGGGCGGACTCCCTTCGGCGGCCTTCCGCCTCCTTTTCCTCGCTCATAAGGCGGAACACTTTTTGGTATCCGACCGCGAGAAGGGCGATAACCGCAAATATTATAAAGTCTGCCATATTTACGAAATATGCGGGGGCTGGCCTTTTTGGGCGCCCGGCTTTACGCCTGAAATCGCGTCGCGCATGCGGGTGTCGGACTGTATGTTCTGCATTCTAAAATAGTCCATAAAGCCCATATTCCCGTTCTTGAGCGATTCCGCCAAGGCAAGCGGCACCTGAGCCTCGCTCTCGACAACCTTCGCCTTCATCTCCTGAATCTTCGCCTTCATCTCCTGCTCGAGGGCGACGGCCGCCGCGCGGCGTATTTCCGCCTGCGCCTGCGCCATGTTTTTATTGGCGATTGCCTGCGCCTCCTGAAGCTTTGCGCCGATATTTTCTCCCACGTCGACGTCGGCGATGTCTATTGAAAGGATTTCGTAGGCCGTGCCCGAATCCAAGCCCCTGTCGAGCACGACTTTTGAGATGCGGTCGGGGTTTTCCAAAACGTATTTGTAGGTTTCGGAGGAGCCTATCGTGGTGACGATGCCCTCGCCCACGCGGGCTATGATTGTTTCCTCCTGCGCGCCGCCCACGAACTTGTCGAGATTCGTCCTAACCGTAACGCGGGCTTTCACCTTTACTTGGATGCCGTCCTTGGCGACTGCGTCTATCGAGCTTTTGCCGGAGCTGTCGGCGGGGCAGTCGATAACCTTGGGGTTGATTGACGTGCGCACCGCCTCCAAAACGGTCTTGCCCGTGCCCTTTGTGGCGAGGTCTATTCTTGTGGCGTCCTCCCAGGTCATATTCATGCGAGCCTTGTTTGCGGCGATGAGAGCCTGAATGGTCTGCAAAAGCGAGCCCTCGGCAAGGTAGTGCTTTTCGAGGTCGTCTATCGAGAGGTTAAGCCCCGCCTTTACCGCCGTGATGCGCGCCTCCACAATCGTGCCGTAGGGAACGCCCCTAAGCCGCATGGCAAGAAGCGTTATCATGCCCACGGGCGCCCCCGCAAGCAGAGCCTTCAGCCATGTGTTGAAAAAGCTTACGATTACAAAAAACACGACTATCACCGCGATAACCGCGGCTATAAGAATTATAGTCGAAAACGGTATTTCCGCAAATATATCCATAATTTATCTTTCCTTTGTTCTTTTTACTTTTATCTGAAAATCTCCCGCGCCCAAAACCTCGACCTCCTCGCCCTTGCCTATAAAGGACGAATCCGCGCTCGAGGCGTCGTACGCGACTCCGCCTATTTCGACCTTGCCGTTTGGCACAAGCTCGGCGATTACAACGCCCCTTTGCCCCGCGAGGCCGCTTTCGACTATGCCTTTATCGCCCGATTTCAGCCCGCCCTCAAGCACGAATTTTTTCCAGAGCGGGGTTTTTTTAATGAATTTGCCGAAGAAAAACAGCAAGACCGAGGCGAGCGCAAGGCTCATTATAAAATTCCACAGCGCCGAATTCGCCGCCGCCGCGCAGTCGGAAAGCGAAAGCGGCGGGGCGAAAATTTCGGGGTCCACCGAATATATAAGAAGCGCGAAAATCAAAAAGAGCGCCCCCGCAATCATCAAAATAGCCGAGCCCAGCCAAATGTCGGCCACAATCAGCGCCGCGCCAATCCCCGCCAAAATAATCGCCGAATAGCCCGAAAGCCCCGCTATGTGCGCCCCGAAAAACACTAGGGCAAGCAGCGCCCCGCCAATCGCGCCCAAAACGCCCAAGCCGCCCGATTTCAAATCCGCAAAAATTAAAAACAGCGCAATCGCGACCAATATTTGCGAGAACCCCGCAATGCGCTTTGCGAAAATCTCAAAGCCCGAAAGCTCTATGGTTTTCACGCGTATATTTTCGCTTCCGGTCTTGAGCGATTTTCTTAGAAGCTCCGCCTTAGAGCCCGCCACGCCGTCTGCCATAATCGGGAATCCGCCCGCGCTTTGCGATGCGGAATCGGCGGTGAGCGTAAGAAGCTCGCCGTCATGTTTGGAAACCCCGCCGAGCGAGAAATCGCCCTTCGGGTTTGTCATCGCCCTATGGACTTTCAGGCGGTTCGGGTTTGACGCGGAGGAAAGAACCCGCAGCTTCGCGTCCAAAAACGATTCGAGCTTGCGCTTCATGGTTTCGGGAATGTCCGACATGTCGCCGTTCACGGCCTCGGCGGCGCCCATAACGCCCTTGGGGGCGAACCAGATTTCGTCGCAGGCCATGGCGATGAAGCTTCCCGCGCTGATTGCGTCGGTATTTACGTAGCAGATTGTCTTGCCCTTAAAGTTGGAGACGGCCTCCATGAGGCGCAGCGTCGCCTGCAAGTCCCCGCCGGGGGTGTTCAGGTCTATTAAAAGGGCGTCGGCTGAAATTTCGGCGGCGGCGGCGACCGCGCGGTT
>JAGBOM010000007.1 GCA_017633865.1 Opitutales bacterium | reverse complement strand
GCCGCGAAGGGCGCGAAGGAGTTTACGCCGATTTCCATATTTTTAAGCTCGGCGTACAAAATAAAGGGCTCCCACAAAGTGTCGGCGGCGTGCTTCTACCCGCGCCCGAAGGTCGACTCCGTTTTGCTGGCTCTGGAGCGGCTCGAAAGCCCGTACATATTCCTGCCCGAAACAAAATCGGCGATACGCCAAATATTTTCAAGGCGCCGCAAACAAATCGCCTCCATCGTAAAAGACATGCAAGACCCCCGCGCAGAAAGCTGGCTAAATAGCGCCGAAACCTTCGGGCCCTCCTCGCGCCCCGACACAATCGCGCCCGCCGAATGGGCGAGACTAAACGAAATCTTCCGCGCCGAAAAAAAATAATATGGCTGTTTTTAAGATTCTTTTTTGGACTGCGGCGCCGCTTGCGGCGGCCTACGCCCTGCTCGCGCTTTTCGCGAAAATTTTTGCGGAAAAAATCGCCTACCCCGCGCCTAAGCCCTCCTACACTCTGGAAGAACTTGACGGCGCAAGACTGATAGAAACTTCTTTGGGCGAAAAAATCTGCGCGCTTTTTCTCGAAAGCCCGGGCTCTAAAAACCTCGTAATATACTCCCACGGCAACGGCGAGGACCTTCTCGAAATCCTGCCGCGCCTCGAGCAAATAAGAAGCCTCGGGCTAAACGTTTTGGCCTACGACTATTTCGGCTACGGCGCAAGCGAGGGCAAAATGTCCTCCAAAAAAATGCCCGCCATAACCGAGGCCGTTTGGAGCCGCGCGATAGCCCTCGGATTCAAGCCCGAAAACATTACAGTTATGGGATACTCAATGGGCTCGGCCGCCGCGGTTCTCTTGGCCGCGGAAAAAAATCCGAAAGCCCTGATTGTTTCAAGCGGGTTTGCAAGCGCGTTCAGAGCCGTGTTCCCGAAAAACCCCCTCCCGTGGGACATTCTTAAAAACGCCGACTTAATAAAGCGCGCGAAATGCCCCGTACTCATAATCCACGGCACGCGCGACAGAATCGTGCCATTTTGGAACGCCAAAATCCTGCTAAAAAGCGCGGGCGAGCCGAAATATTTTATCGTTGTCCGCGGCGCGGGGCACTATAACGTCTGGAAGCTCCAAAGCGGCGCCTACTTTGGCGCGGTTAAAAATTTCGCCGAAAACGCGCGCCTTGATAAGCCTCAAACAATCCTTTAAAATTGCTTGCTAAAAAAAAGCGTTCGGGCAAAATAAAAATTTTATTAGCAATGAAAAAAACCGCCGTAATAGTTTTCGACAATTTTGAGGAAATAGAAGCGCTGACTCCTGTGGACATTTTAAAACGCGCCGGAGCAAGCGTTGAAATGCTTTCCGCAAGCGCCGGAACAGCCGTCTCGGGCAGAAGCGGAATAAAAATAGAGGCTAACTCCCTTTTAAAAGACAGGCTCTTTGAAACTTTCGACGCCGTCGTCCTTTCGGGCGGGCCGGGAACATACGCGGTGGCGGAAAATCCGGAGCTTTTGGAATTTTTAAAGAGGCATTTTAATATAGGCAAAATAGTGGCTGCGATTTGCGCCGCGCCGATAGTTTTGCAAAACGCGGGGATACTTAGCGGGCAAAAATGCACGGGGCATAGCTCGATAATGGAGCGCCTCGGCGAATGCGCCTCGGAGGAAGGAGTGGTTGTAAGCGGCAGCGTCGTAACCTCGCGCGGGGCGGGAACAGCCATGGATTTTTCGCTAAAGCTCGCCGAAATGCTCGAGGGCGAAAAAGCCGCCGCCGAAACCGCTAAATCAATCTGCCTGCAAAAATCTTAACTACACCCTAAAAAAATGACCGACGAAGACTCCATACTGGAAAACATAAGATATTCAAACGAAAAAATCCTTATCTTAAACGTTTTTTCCTGCGCGTGCCTGCCGGCGATTTTTAACGGCGGCAACTCAACCATCGGCCTTTGCGTGATTTTCGCGGCGGGAATCCTCGCCATTATAAACGTGTGCACCTTCCCCTCGAATTGGATAGACGCCCCCGAATTTACAAGGGTAAAATATTTCGCCGCGCTTTCGCCGTACCTCGCGGTTCTCGCCTTCTCGATTTTCAGGCTCTCCAACCCCGCCACCGTCGAATTCCTCGAGGGCGAGCACGTTAACATAAAATTCTCGGAGCTGTCAGGCCTCTGCGCAAGCTCCGCCTACAACGACTCCTACGGCGCGGTATCAGGCTGCATCCCGCTTGTCTCCTCCGCTGCGTCCGCGCTATCGATACCTATTATAACGCAGTCGAGGTTCGTCCTAAAAAAGATGATAGCCCTGTGCGCGATATTTATAAGCCTGCTTTGCGCGGGCGGTTTTATAGTGGAGTTTTTTGAGAGTATTTCCGCGCATTCAATAAAGTGGCTTTTCGGGCGGAACGCATTCTCAACTTTTGAATACGCTCCGAGCTTTTCGACCACAAGCTACATCTGGGGCTCGATGCTTTTGGCCGCGGGAATTTACACCAAGCAGCGCTTCCGCCTGCTAAGCGCGGTTATTACGCCGAGGTCGCTGTTTTTGTTCGGCGGGGCGCTTATGTTTGCGGCGGCGTTTTTTACGGCGAAAGATTCCTTTAAGCCCTTTATCGTCGCGGGCGGGGCGATAGCCTCGGCAATCTACGCTATCGACACCATCCCCACGCTCTACAACCTAAAGCGCCACTGGGACTACGACTTTTACGGCGAAATGCCCAAGCGAAAAATAACGGAGGTAGTGTTCCCGATAATTTTCTACTCGCTCGTCTCAGTCGCCTGCGTCGCGTTTTTGGCCGCGAATTTTTCCGATATAGCCTCCGCGTTTTCGGATAGCCCCGCCCTCGCGGGCATAAACGACGACACGCGAAAAATCATAGAGCAAAAGCCTCTGTTCGGCTGGGGCGTAAACAGCTTCCCGACGGTTTTCAAATTCTTCCAGGGCGACGACATCGAGTTCGCGAACTGGATTTCCCCCACAACGGACGTTTATAGAATGCTTGTCGACGTCGGCTACGCCGGTATTGCGGCTCTTTTAATCACGCCTGCTTTTATGCTGATAAAGACCCTCGCGGGCATAGCCTTTAAGGTCAGCTATTCCGGAATAATCATGCTAAGCGCGGTCTTGTTTGTTGCGATAAGCGCGAATTTTTCAAACACGCTGCAAAACCCCGCGGCGATGGCAAGCTTCATGGTTTTGTTCTTCACGTTCATAGCCTGGGAAGACGCGGAAATCATATAATATGGCCGCGGGCGCTTTTCGGGAAATCTCGGCCGTACTCGCGGGCGGGCTGCGCGCGGAGAGCCATTAGCGATAGGCGGCTTCCCTATTTAAACGCCCCGCGGCGAGTCGCGGCCTCGGTCGCCGGATTTATAGCGCATTCAAAGTCCGAAAACCCGCACTCCCCGCGCGTGGACAGCGCCGACATTAGGCGCGCCAAAACGATGTCGCCGCAGCCCGTTTCAAACGCGGGCGAATGGATTTTCGGCGGGAAAATTTCAAACTTTTTCCCGCAGATTTTTATCAGGACCTTTTCTGAGGAATTGGTGACGGCGAAAATTTTCGCGCCCGATTTTTCCGAAAATTCGCCGAAGGCCTTTTCAAAATC
>JAGBOM010000080.1 GCA_017633865.1 Opitutales bacterium | reverse complement strand
CGAAGTTGTCGCGCGCGGGCTTGCCTACGCCTCAAGCGGCGAGCTACGCGCCCACCTAAACGAAAATCCCGAAGGCGTTTCCGACAAGAAACATCACATCGCAATCCACCGCGACAATCTCGCAATGCGTTGATTCTTTATATATGGGGCAGACTTTTGTAAACCTTGCGCGCGACTGCGCCGCAATGCTGATACCCGCGGGCACGGAAGTAAAGCTTGCAAAGGGCACCCGCGTTTCTATAACCCACAGGCTCGGCGGCAACTTTACCGTTAGCGGAGCCTTCGGCATGGCTCGGATTTCCGGCGCCGACGCCGACGCCCTCGGCGAGCCTATTATTGACGGCGCGAAAGCTCCCGACACCCCCAAGCCCTCCGCGGAGTATAACGAAAGCGCCGGCGAAAGCGGCGGCGATTCCCCCGCGCATTTCGACCCGCCCGAGGAGAGCGAGCTTTGGGAGGCTGCTCGCACGGTTTACGACCCTGAAATTCCGCTAAATATCGTAGAGCTCGGCCTGGTTTACAGAATGGAGCTGATACGCTCGCCCGACGGCAAGTGCGCCGTAGAGGCCGACATGACTTTGACCGCCCCCGGCTGCGCTATGGGCCCCGTTATTGCGGACGACCTGCGCATGCGGCTAAAGGCGATTCCGGGTGTTGACGACGCCGTTGTGAACATTGTTTGGGACCCTCCGTGGAGTCAGGACATGATTACGGAGCAGGGCAAGATGGAACTCGGCCTTATTTAGTTTAGGCGATTGCTTTTGGCGAAGAACGGTGTCGCTTAAAAAAAAGACGGCAATGTCGAGTATGTTTAGATACACTCCATCGCCGTCTTTTTTTTGCTCCTTGTTCCGCATCCAAAATCAATGCGCCTAAACCCAACGAACTCACAACGTTAGACTTCTGCTTTTGGCGAATTTCGGCGTTGCTGCAAAAATCCTGCAATAGTCATGTGCGTTAAGCACATTCCTATCGCAGGATTTTTTTGCGCCTTGAACTTCATCCAAAATCAATGCGCCTAAACAAAACGAACTCACAACGGTTTTTAGAATTTAGTCTAAAAAATCGCTCGCCAAAACCAATGAACTCTGGGCGGTTTTTTTAAATTGCTCTTAAAAAATAAAACCATTTTATCCTCGTTCGTTTTATGGGGAGGGGCGAAAAATAAAAAATACTTGATTTTTTGAAAATAGAGTTTAAAAAGTAAAACATCTTAAACCCCAAAATACGTATTTATGAAACATCTATTAACCCCGATTTCCCTATTGTTTGCGGGCGCCGCGCTCTTTGGCGGCTCTATGACCTTTACTGCGGACGATACCGCCTACGATTATTCCGACGCCTCCGCGTGGACTGTTGCTCCCGGCACAAACGACCGTCTTGTTATTACCGGCACGGGCACCACGGGCTCTTCCCTCAACATGACGGACGACGCAACCTCCGCGTGGAATCCCAACTATCATAATATTACTCTTAACGACGCCACGTTCAACATTACGGGCTCCAATTTCGACTTCGGCTTCGGCGGCAGCCCCATGACTGTCGACAACGCAAGCATTCTCTTGCAGGGAGCTTCCGCTTTAAATGTCACAAACACCGTAACAAATTTTAAGGACTTCGGCTTTATTATGGCTGCCGGCAGTTCCGTCGCCACGTTTAAGAATATGACTTTTGGCGGCACGTACGTCTCGCTCCAGTTTCACGACTCCTCAAAGCTTGTGTTGGACAACTCCACATACAACAAAAACGCCTGGGGCGGCATATTTGTTGACGGCAGCTCCGAACTCGAAATCAAAAACGGCGCGTCCTTTAACATTAACGGCAACTGGGGCGGCAACGACACTATGTATTTGAAGGACAACGCCGCCTTGAATATCAATTCGGGCGCGGTTTTTAATACAGGCTCCGACTATCTCTACATCAGCTCAAACGCGGCAATTTCCGTTGACGGTACGAACTCAAGGCTCACTTTAAACCACGGCTTTACAACCGATCCTGACGTTGAGGCTGTCGCGAATTATTCCATGACGGTTTCAAACGGCGGCACTATCGTGTTTACAGGCGGCGCGGCTGCCAATACCTTTACGGGCACTTCCACGCTTACGGTTTCGGGCGCGGGCTCGAGCGTAAGCGGAGCTTTTGCGTTGTCTGAAAACGCCTCGGCAATATTTACGGACGGGGCGACGGCAACGCTTACGAGCGGTTTAAGCTTGAACGACAGCACCACAATGACGATTCAAAAAGGCGCTGCCGAATCGGCTCCGTCCGTAAGCCTCGGCGGCACCTTTACGGGCGACGACGGCGCGGTGTTGAATCTTACCGAAGTCGCCGCCTCAAGATCTTCCAACACCGTAATAAGCGGCGGATTGAAAGTCCAGGTAACGGATTCCACCTTCAATATCGGCAGCGGCAATCCCGGCGGTTGGAGCGGAACGCAGTACTTTGTAATTTCCGACGGCGCTTCTGTCGTTTTGGACAATTCCGTTTTAAGTCAGGGCTCTTACGGCGCAATCCAGTTGACTGACGGCGCGGTCTTTAAAATGCAAAACGGCTCCACGGTTGCTTACGGCAACTACCGCTCGTTTGACGTTTCAGGCGCATCTCAGGTTATAATGGACGGCGCGGGCACCGTTTATGACGGCAACTTCTGGCAGACCTCGAATTTTGTGGACGACTCCAAGCTTGTAGTTTCAAACGGCGCGACATTCGCGGTTACCGGCAGGCACTCGGGCGAGGGCATAATATTTAGCGACAGCGCCGCAGCCGAAGTTACGGGAGGCTCCACTCTAAGCACAAACCAGAACGCCTATGTTTTCATCTTTAACGGCAACTCCACTCTTGCCGTTAGCGGCGCGGGCTCCAAAGTTACAGGCCCAATAACCTTGAACGACAATGCCGCCGCGACTGTTTCGGACGGAGCGACCATGGATCTTTCAAACATCACGATTAACGACAGCGCAAGCGTAAACGTAAGCGGCGACCTTGATTACGGATCGGCTTCGATTGCCCCCAAGGGCACTTCAGCCGTTGTGAATATTAAGGATTCAACCTTTAATCGCACATACGCAAACGCAATTACAGTCAGCGGTGCGAATGCCGAAAACGGCGCGACGGTAAACTTTATAGATTCAACCTATGCGGCCGGCCATAACCAGGGCATGATTATTACATCCGACGCAAATGTCGTTTTCGACAATTCCGTTTACCGCACGTTAAACTTCCCCTATGTAACGGTTACGGATTCTTCCATGACCTTCCAGAACGGTTCCGATGTAAAGGGCTCAAACAAGGGCTTCTTCTACTTCCGGGCAAGCGGTTCGAAAGTCGTCATAAAAGACTCCAACACATCGTTTGACGTTACGCACTATAACGGCCTCGGCTCGAGCTTTAGCGACGGTTCAACCTTTACGGTTTCGGACGGCGCGACTGTAAGCTTCGCCGACATTTTCGGCGGCGCGGCGGTTGTAACGAGCTTTGACTCTTCCACGTTCAACGTTGTGGGCGGGTCCACATTCCTGCAAAACAGGTCTGGCTCCTCGGACGGCGTGTCTTTGGATAACGCTTCCGCAATGAATGTTTCGGGCGCGAGCACCGTAAGGCTTTCCGCCACGACTGTCAGCTCGGATTCATCCCTGAAGGTTTCGGGCGTTGGCAACACCGTTCAGACCGGCGCATTGAGCTTTGCGGGCACGCTTATGTTTGAATCGGACGCAAGCGGCATTTCGACCATTACAGCGTCTTCGGTTGCGGACTTCACGGGCAAGCTTTACATCGATATGTCAACCTTCGGCGGCCCCAGCCTTACAACGACTCTTATTGAATCCGCCTCGGCCTATGACTGGAGCGACTACGTGGCGTCTGCAGACACGTCTTTCGTTGAGGTTGTAAAGGCACACGAGGGCGACTCTTGGCAAACATTTATTGAAGGCAACAACCTGATATTTAACTACGTCGCGGTTCCTGAAGCCTCCACTTGCGCTACCATTCTTGGAGCTTTGGCGCTTGCTTTTGCGCTGATGCGTCGTCGCGCTCGCAAATAAAACTCGGAATGAATTGATATTCTATTCCGACCTTTATTTGTTCGCGCTCCTTGCCTGAACGCAAAATCAATGTGCCAAAGGGGGTTGCCGCCAAAAGAAATGGTTTCGCTTTTGCGGCGTACCGCAGGCGCAAGTAAAAGAGTTATTAAAGCAAATTTTAAGCCGTTCGGGTTTTTCCGAACGGTTTTTTTGTTGCCATAATTTTTGGGGCGCAGTTCGGCTTTTGCGGGATTTTTCTGCGGGAACTTTGCAGAGTCCTAAAAAAAGGTTTGATTTCAGCCCCAAAATATGAAATCTTTTAAACGTACTTTAAATCTTTCTCAAACGTTAGAGGCATATATGAATAAACTAATACTTAGTGTTGCGGCGTCGTGCTTTATGGCGCTTTCCGCTTTCGCGAAAGACATTGCGGCTCCCAAGGGCTTTGCGGCGGGAAATTGGCATACGGAGGGCGCGGTTCAGATGTCGAAAACGCCCGAAGGCATAGTCGTAAAAGACGGCATTTTGGCTAACAACGGCAACTACGAAAACGCCGAGTACACCTACACCTTCCGCGCCCCTAAAGGCGCTAAGGAAGTTCAGGCGTGGATGTCTTTCAGGGTTAAGGACAGGCACAACCGCTATACCGTCGGCCTTCGCGGCGGCAACAACAACATCATTTATATGGCGCGCTACGCCGAAGACGCGAACTCGCGCTTTTTGGGCTTTGCGCCCCTCGAATTCAAGCCCGAGGTCGGCAAGTGGTACACGCTCAGGGTCGCGACAGTCGGCAACGTAATCCACGTTTATCTTAACGACGAAACAAGCCCCCGCCTCGTTATTGACGACAACACCGCCCTCTGGAATTCAGGCGGCATAGCTGTGGGCGAGTCGTATCTGCCAACGGAATTTTCAAAGGCGCAGGTGCGCGAAATAACCGACGCCGCCGAAATCGAAAGAATTTCAAAAATCAACCGCCCCAAGCAGGCTTACGAGCCCTGGAAGCCCTCTATAGACAAGGAAAAACTGCGCAAGGAGCAGCGCAATGCGTACAAGCCCGTGGACGTCTCTTTGGCAAAGAGCGGCAGAACGGAAGTGTCGCTTGACGGCAGGTGGCTTTTTATGCCGACATACGAGCTTGAGCAGGGCGCGGAGCCCGTCGCTTTGGATTCCGACGACTCCAACTGGCACACAATGAATGTTCCCGACATGTGGGTTCCGCCGCTTGCCTGGCTGCACGGCGAGACGGGCTTCGGCTATTTGGAGGAGCCCGCGAGGGGCAAAACCGCCGCCGACAAGCTCCGCATTGCCGAAATCAAAAAAGTTTTGGGCTACACTTTCGACTGGGACAAAACCAAGGCGGCATGGTACCGCCATTACATAAACATTCCAAAAGAGGCCGTAGGCAAGCATTTTGAATTGAGGTTCGACGCAATCGCGACCATCTCTAAAGTTTACGTAAACGGCAAGCTTGCGGCCTCGCACGTGGGCATGTTCGGCGAGATTGTCTGCGACATTTCAAAATTCGTCAAGGCGGGCAAGAACGTAATCGCCGTCGAGGCGATTAGGGAGCTGCCGAAGAAGTCTTCCGGAAAGACTTTTGAAATCGCCGTAACAGTGGAAATTACCGAGGACATGGTAAATTCGCTGCCCAAGGCGTTTTACAACTTCTCGCCCGCGGGCATTTGGCAGCCGGCAAGCCTCGTAATTACAGACCCCGTAAACATCAAGGACGTCTTCGTAAAGCCCGCCCTCGACGGCGCGACTTTCGACGTGACCGTTTCAAACAACTCCGCAAAGCCCAAGAATGTGGACATCGCCTATTCGATTTCGCCCAAGCCCGACGGCGGAGTTTTCGCGGGCAACAACAAGGCGGCAAGCGTTTCCTTAAAAGCCGGCGAAACCAAAGTCGTAAGCGTCAAGACCCAAAAGCTGTCGCCCAAGCTTTGGACTCCCGCAGACCCCAACCTTTACGAGGCGCAGATTTCGCTGACCTCCGACGGCCAGACGCTCGACAACGTTTCGGAAACTTTCGGCTTCCGCACAGTCGCGGTTAAGGACAACCGCTTTATGCTTAACGGCCACCCCTTCTGGATTCGCGGCGCAAACCACTTCCCGCACGCGGCAAGGGGCAACGACTCCGCCTTGGCGCACCAATTCCTAAAACTTAGCCACGAGCACAACGTGCGCATGGGCAGGCTCCACGTGGGCCCCATAACAAGCGCGTGGGCGAACGCCGCCGACGAGGAGGGCTTTATGTTCTCGGTCGAGGGCATTTGGCCGTGGCTTATGCTTAAAAAAGGCAACATTCCCTCCGACAACCTCCTGAAGGCCTGGCGCGACGACTGGGCTGCAATCGTCAAAAAATACCGCAACCACCCGTGCGTCGGGATGTGGACAGTCAACAACGAAATGAAATTCGCCATCTTCGACAAGGGCGACAAGGAAATGCTCTTCAAAAAATGGACTGTCGTAAGCGACATGATTAAAATCATGCGCGAAATAGACCCGACCCGCCCGATAGCCGCCGACTCGGGCTACGTCCGCAAGGGGCACTATCAGGACTATCTCGACGTAGTAAAGGCGAACAATCTCGACGACGGCGACTTCGACGACGCCCACCACTACTTCGGCTGGTACAACGAGTCTTTCATGCACTATATGAACGGCAACTTCGCCCGCAGCGTTTCGCTACCGGATAGACCCTTCATAAGCCAGGAAATGTCCACCGGCTACTGCAACGAGGACGACGGCCTGCCCTCGCGCGTGTACCTGTTCAACCACTGCACGCCGCAGGCGCTCGTGGGCGACTACGCCTTCGAGCACAATAATCCCGACTACTTCCTCACCCGCCAGTCGCACATGACAAAGTCGCTCGGCGAAATCTTCCGCCGCCGCAACCATGACAACGTCGCGGGCATTTTGCACTTCGGATACGTAACGTGGTATAAAGACTCCCACTTCGCCGACTCCATCGCGCCGCGCAAGGGCATCAAAAACCTCAAAAAGCTTTTGAGCCCCGTTTTGGTCTCGTTTGAATCTTTCACCCAGCACTACTACGCAGGCCGCGAATACTCCCGAGACCTTTACCTTGTGAACGACTCCGACGACTTCTCCGATATCCCCGCCTCGACCGCATTCTGGAAAATTACGGCCTCCGGAAAAGTCTTGGCGGAGGGCAGGGTAAACTTCCCGCCGCTAAAGTATTACGACACCGTAAAAGTCCCGATTTCAATAAAAATGCCCGACGTAAAGGGCAGGGTTGACGCCAAGCTTGAGTTTGAAGTAAAAGCGGGCGGCAAAGTAATAAGCCAAAACGACTACGAAATTACAATCGCCTCCGAGGCATGGACAAACGAGGGCGCAAAGGCTCTCGCGGGCAAGGTCGCGCTTTTCGACCCGTCGGGCGCGTACGCCGAGCTTCTAACCGCTTTCAAGTGCAGGGAGGTTAAGGACTTGGCCGCGGCTAAGGCGGCAAAGGTGCTTGTAATAGCAGATCTTGCAAAGTTTTTCGAAAACGGCTCCGACAAGGAGGCTCTCAAAAAGTATGTCGCGCGCGGCGGCAAAGTTTTGCTTCTCAACCCGAAGGGCGCGATTATGGATATTTTCGGCGGGCAGACGTCCTCCAAGAAAATCCGCGGCGCTCTCAACATCGAGGGCGACGGGCTAATCAAGCTCTACCGCGAGCAAAATGGCGAAATCGTGATTCCCAAAATTCCGGAATCCAAAGTGTTCGACGGCATCAAGCCGCTTGACATCTCCTGGTTCGCCGACGAGGGCAGCCGCGAAGTTCCCCTTACAAACACCGCAGTGTACCAGTTCGACCGCTCCAATAAAAACGT
>JAGBOM010000079.1 GCA_017633865.1 Opitutales bacterium | reverse complement strand
TCAAAAAACTTTTTCGCAAATCCGCCAATGGCTTTGCGGAAGTGTTGTTTTTTTATGAAACGCCGCCGCAAATATCTTTGCGGAAATTTATTTTTCCAAAATCCAAATGTTTCTGAAGCGCACGGGGTCGCCGTGGTCTTGAAGGGTGATTTTGTAGGGCGGGGCGGGGTGTCTGAAATTTTTGCGGTCGGCCTGTTTTAGGCTCGTGCCGTGCGGAATTTCGACATTCTCCTGAATTTTGACGCCGTTAAGGTAAACCGTTATGACGGGTCTTTTAACAAGCTTTCCGCCCTCGAAAACCGCGCCCTGAAAATCGATGTCGTAGGTCTGCCAGGTTTGCGGGGGTAGCGACGCGTTTACCTGCGGGGGCAGGATTCTGTAAATCGCCCCGCAGTCGTTCCAGTAGCCCTCGCCGCCGAATGAGTCGAGAATTTGCGTCTCGTAGGGGCCGATAAAAACGCCGGAATTGCCGCGAGCCTGCCCTTCCTTTTGGTTTAAGTCGGGCGTCATAAATTCGAGGTGGAGAGTGAAGTTCGTAAAGCCGCGCTTTGTCCGCACGCTTTGCTCCTTGCGCTTTTCGTCGTCGTTGGCGGCGTTCTTTTTTGAGACGAGCCAGGCTCCGTCGGCGGTGATTTCCCATGCGGGGGGCAGGCCGCGGCCGTTTAGCCATTCGTCCGCGTTCGAGCCGTCAAACAGCGCGACCGCGCCTTTCGGGGGCTTTGCGCCGAGCGTTTCGGATTTTCTCTCGAATTTTTTAAGGGTGATAACGGGCTTCGTCTTGCCCATTCTTTCTCCCTCAAGCCTTATTTCGCCGTTTGAAATTTCGCCGGAAAGCTTCCATTTGCCCGCGGAGTCTATCGCGATTTTCCCGCCCTCGTCCTTGAGAGCCGAAATAAGAAGCTCGTTCTCGCATCTTTTTAAGAGCTCGGGGATTAGCCGCAGCTTGTAGCCGTCTTTGTGCTTTGAAATTTGCGCGCGCATTTCAAAGTTGTTGTCGTAGGGGTAGCCCTTTTGCCCCCTTATTTCGCCCTTGTATTCGCCGACGAACCCGTCGAGGGCGAAAGAGCAGGCGCAGAGCGCGGCCAAAGCGGAGGCCGCAGCGATTTTTTTCGCGTTCATATAAGATAAAAACATTTTTTGGATTTTTTTAGTTCGCCCTTGCAAAGCGCGAAAGCGATTCGCGCCATTTTCGGCAAAATTCGTCTAAAAATTATTGCCGGCGTTTTTCGGGCCCGCAAGATAAAAATTTTTCGCGGCGGGATTTTCGCGCGGCGTATGCGGAAATTTTTTAGAAGGGTTGAGGCGCGGGGCGTTTAAAAAAATCTTGCCATTTCGCGCGGGCTGTGCCATTAAAAACTCTTTTAATAAATTTTAAATTATGGCAGAACAAAAAAATAGAGGCCCCCACCAGGCAAAGAACAGACCCCAAGTCCCCTCAATGGGCTCTTCCGACGCAATCTTCGGCGGCAGCGTAAGCGTCGCAAACCCCGAAGCCTCCGCCGACGAACGCAAAACCGTGATTTTGGATTCCGACTTGGAGGGTCTCGAGTTTGAAGACAAAGTTTGGCTGTACTGGAAGCGCAACAAGAGCTTTATATACTTGTGCGTGGCGGTGCTCTTCGCCTCGATAATAATTTCAAACGGCTGGAGAATGTATTCCAAATACCGCGCCGAAACCCTCGCGAAAAACTACGCCGCCGCCGATACCTTCGAGAAAAGGGCGGAATTCGCCAAGGCGAACGCCGGCACGAGCGCCGCGGGCTCGGCTCTCATTTTAAACGCCGACAAGCTTTTTTCGGAAGCCAAATACGCCGAGGCGGCCTCCCTCTACGCGGCCTCCGCAAAAGACCTTAAAAACACCGTCCTTTCCGGCAGGGCGCAGGTGGGCGAGGCGATTTCGCTTTTGAAGGCGGGCGACCAAAAGGGCAAAAGCCTTTTGGAGGGCGTTGCGGCGAACCAGTCGCTTCAGCCGTACTCGTCGGAGGCGGCGTACCACTTGGGCGTTTTGGCGTACTCGCTCGGCAAAAGCGGCGAGGCGAAAAAATACTTCGAGCAAATCGTCTCCGCCAAAGACTCGGGCCCATGGGCCTCGCTTGCCGACAACTATCTGCAAAGGCTTATGAATTAGCCGCCAAGCCGCCGCGTTTAGAATCTTCCGATAAAATAAAAAACGCCTGAAAAATCGGGTATTTTTAAGAAAAACGCTTCGGAAAGCGAAAAAAGTCGGCAAAAACGCTTGAAATCGAAAAAAAAAGTTGACGAACTTCCCAAATTCGTCCAATTTTTTGCTCTTTACATTAAAAACGCCAATAAGATTGGCCGTTTTAATTGCTTGCCCTGGTAGCTCAGCCGGTAGAGCACGTCCTTGGTAAGGACGGGGTCGGCGGTTCAAGTCCGCTCTGGGGCTCCATTTGATAACATAAACAACCTAAAAAAAGAAAAAGACATGTCGAAAGAATCATTCGTAAGATCTAAGCCGCACGTCAATGTTGGCACAATCGGCCACATCGACCACGGCAAAACTACGCTCACAACAGCCATTCTTGCGGTTCAGTCCAAGAAGGGCTTGGCCCAGATCAAGTCCTATCAGGACATCGCCAAGGGCGGCACGGTGCGCGACGCAACCAAGACCGTAACAATCGCGGTTGCCCACGTGGAGTACGAAACGGAAAAGCGCCACTACGCGCACGTTGACTGCCC
>JAGBOM010000078.1 GCA_017633865.1 Opitutales bacterium | reverse complement strand
GCCCGTCCCCGCGCCCGCCACGGCGGAAATTTTAAAAGGCGCGCCCGTAAAGCTAAACGGCTCGCCGCACGAATGCACAACGCCCACGGGCGCGGCAATCATAATGGGGCTGGGCGCGGAATTTTCAAAAAAAATCGAGGGCAAAATTCTGGCGGCGGGCATTGGCATAGGGGGCCGAAACCCCAAAGAGCTGCCAAATCTTTTAAGAGTCCTGCTCGTCGAAACCGAGAACGCCCCCGAAACCAAAGGCGAAAAGATGTTCGTCGCCGAAACCAATATCGACGACATGACTCCCGAAAGCCTCGCCTACGCCTGCGAGCGCCTTTTTGCGGCGGGGGCAAGCGACGTCTGGCAGGAAAGCGTCGCCATGAAAAAGTCGCGCCTTGCCGCAAAGCTCTGCGCCCTATCAAGCCCCGAAAAGCTTGACTCGGTTCTCGAGGCCCTCGTAAAAAACACCACGACATTGGGCGTTAGAATTTCCAAAGTGGAGCGGATTTCGGCGGGCAGGCAAATCGTGAAAAAATCGACAAGCCTGGGCGAGGCGTCTTTTAAAAAGTCCGATTTTTACGGGGTCGAGAGGCTAAAGCCCGAGTTTGACGACTGCAAAAAAATCGCCGAAGCGCACGGCATTCCCGTATTCAAGGCCGCGGAAATTTTGAAAAATGAATTTAAAGACAGATGAAAATTTGAGGGCGTTCGTCCGCAAGCGCGGGCGCGCGGCGGTCGCGCTTTCTGGCGGGGTTGACAGCTCCGCTTTAATCGCCTTCTGCGCGGCGGAGCTTGGCGGCGAAAACTGCCTTGCGATAACCGCCGCCCCGCCCTACGCGGTTCCAAAGGAAATTTCGGAGGCTGAAAAGCTTTGCGAAAAACTCGGCGTGCGGCTTATAAAAATCCCGATTGAAAAAATCCCCGACGAAATCAAATTCAACCCGCCCGAAAGGTGCTACCTTTGCAAGCGCGCGATTTTTTCAAAAATAATTTCGGAGGCGAAAGGCCGCGGGTTTAGCAGCGTTTTCGACGGCACAAACGCCGACGACCTCTCCGACTACCGCCCGGGCATGAAGGCGCTCAAGGAGCTTGGGGTGGAAAGCCCGTTTTTGGCCTGCGGCCTCGGCAAGGCCCAAATACGCGAAATCGCGAGGTGCCTAATGCTGGATTCGGCGGACAGCCCCGCGTCGGCCTGCCTGCTTACCCGCCTTGAGCACGGCGCGGAAATCAAAATAGAAACGCTAAAAAAAATCGCCGCCCTCGAGGAAATCCTGCGCGAAAAATACTCGCGGCAGGTCCGCGCGAGGGTCATAGGCGAAAACGTTTTTATAGAGTGCCCCGCGGAGAATTTTTCAAAGGTAGTTTCGGGCGCGGCGGAAATTTCAGAAGCCGCGAAAGCCCTCGGCTTTAGGCGCTGCGCCCTGGATTTGTCCGGATACAAACAAGGCTCGATGAACGCGAAAAAATGAACCCGCTATCCCAAATTCTTCAAGACGTGCAAAGCGGCAAATGCGATTTGCCCGCCGCGCAAAAGCGCATCGAAAACCTGATGTTCGCCGACCTCGGCCACACCAAGGCCGACCTCAACCGCCGCGAGAGAACGGGCGCGGGCGAAGTCGTTTTTGGGCAGGGCAAAAGCGCGGAGCAGTGCGCGGAAATCGCAAAGGCCATTTTAACGCGCGAAAGCGGGGTTCTGATAACCCGCCTTAGCCCCGACAAGGCGGAAAAAGTAAAGGCGGCCTTCCCCGACGCTTTTTACGACGAGCTCTCGCAAATTATGCGCATAGGCCGCGAACGCGAAAAAATCGAGAACTCGCACATCGCCATCGTTACCGCCGGCACCTCCGACATGAAGGCCGCCCGGGAGGCCGAGCTCACCGCCAACTTCCTCGGCAGCCGAACCAAAATATACCCCGACTGCGGGGTGGCGGGGCTGCACAGGCTCGCTTCGCAAATCGAGGAAATCCGCAAGGCGGGCGTCGTGATAGCCGTGGCCGGAATGGAGGGGGCGCTCGCCAGCGTGCTTGCGGGCATGCTAAAAGTTCCGGTCATCGCGCTTCCCACAAGCGTGGGCTACGGCGCGAGCTTCGGCGGGCTTGCGGCTTTGCTTTCAATGATAAACTCGTGCGCCAACGGCGTAAGCGTCGTCAATATCGACAACGGCTTCGGCGCCGCCTACAACGCCCACCTTATCAACTCAAAAAAATAAAACTATGACAAACATACTCGCAATGCATATGGCGGACGCTCTCGTATCCGCAAAAGTCGGGGTCGCGATGCTCGCGGTCTCGGGGGCGACGCTTCTGTTTTGCTCCAAAAAGGCCGGCGACAAATTCGACTCCCTCAACATACCGCTTATGGGCGTTCTGGGGGCGTTTGTTTTCGCCGCGCAGATGATAAACTTCTCGATTCCCATGACGGGCTCGAGCGGGCACATTTCGGGCGGGATACTGCTCGCCGCGCTGCTCGGCGCGCACCCCGCATTCATCGCGCTTTCGTGCGTTTTGATAGTGCAGGCGCTGTTCTTTGCCGACGGCGGGATTTTGGCGCTCGGCTGCAACATTTTCAACATGGCGTTTTTCACCTGCCTAATCGCCTACCCGCTGATATTTTTGCCCGTCGTAAAAAGAAGCTCGTCGAAGGCGGCGATATTCGCGGCGTCGATTGCCGCGTGCGTGGTGTCGCTCCAGCTCGGCGCGTTCTGCGTGGTGCTCGAAACCATGGCCTCAAACATAAGCGAGCTTCCGTTTAAGACATTCGTGTCTCTCATGCAGCCCATACACCTTGCGATAGCGCTTGTTGAGGGCGTTCTTACCGGATCGGTCATCGTTTTAATAAAGGGCGCGAAGCCCGAAATTCTCGACGCGGGCTCGGCCGCCTT
>JAGBOM010000077.1 GCA_017633865.1 Opitutales bacterium | reverse complement strand
GCGGGGCTCCGCGCCGAAGAACCACCGAGAGGAAGCGAAGCTTCCGAGGGTCAAGGGCTCGCCCTTGTTTTGGCGAACACAAAAGTTGCGAAGCAAGCTTTGGCTCGCATCGTCGCAAAACGGCTCGGGCAAATGGGTTTATTTGAAGCTACGTTTCTTGTATCTGTTAAAACGTTTTTTTTGAAAATTTCTTGACATCAAAATTTCCGTATCCTAATGTCTCAATAGAAAAAAATTTTTATTATGAAAAGACTACCCCTTCTTTTAATTTTTTCAATAATTACCCCTTCATTTGCCTTGGCTGCAAACTGGGAATACAATCCCGACGCTCCGGAGGAAAACACAAAAGAAGAGCTTAAACTGCAGTTTGTAAACTACTCCATAGACACTACCGGCGGCGTATTGACTGTCACGGGTGATATGCAAAACTACGGCAACGGGTCGAGCGTTTCTATAACAGGCGCAAACAATTTGGTTGTTGGCGGCAAAATGGAAACCATGTATGGCAGAACAACGCTTGACAACGCAAATTTGAATGTTACAGGCGACATCAATACAATGTACGCTCCTGGCGAAATTTTCGTTACGGGAACATCGTCGCAAAACGGCTCGGGCAAATGGGTTTTCCAATCCGGCGGTAAGCTTACTTTGGACGAAAGCGCAACTTTAAACGCCGGCAATAGGCTTGACATGTACTTTACAGCGTCCGTAAACATGGGTGCAAACTCCACGCTCAACGTATCCGCATTTCAAATCTTGTACGAAAATGAAACGGGCTTTTCGTTCACAATGGGCAACGGCGCTACAATCAACGCAAGCGGCCAGACCATTAAGGTAAAGAATTTTACGCTCGGCAGCAACAACACAATCAACGCGAACTTAAATATCTTAAATACGTTTGAAGTCGGCCAGGGCACGACAATCAACGGCAATCTTACCGCAAACGACCTTATAATAAACAATGGCGCAAGCATCAGCGGCAACATAAGCTACACAAATTCGCTTACCGTAAACAGCGGCGCATCTGTAAAACTTGCGGATTACTTCCACCTGAGCAACACAATAACTCTCAATGACGCCGGCGCAAAGGCGATTTATAGCGGCGTGGAATTCTGGTTTAACGCCAATTCAACGCTAAATATCCGCATGGGCAACAACTCTTTGGCGGCTGTAAACAACCGCGAAAACGCCCTTGTTTACACGCTGTACGGCAAGGCGGGCGAAGGCCAGACTGGCGCAGGCGCGGCAATCAACTTATATTTGAGCGACTTTGAGCTTGGCGAAGATTTCGTCGAAGGCGAAACTTACAAAATCGCGGTGCTTTGTTCTCGTTATGCGGGCGTTTCGGGCTGGGAAGGCATAATCCACCTAATTGACGACTCCGCAGTCGCGGATTTTGTCGACGGCAGCCTCGTTCACGAAAGCAACACATGGTGGGTAAGCGTAATGGCCGTTTCGGTTCCCGAACCCTCCACATGCGCGGCGGCGGCAGGCTTGTTAGCTCTTGCGTTTGTTGCATACCGCCGCCGCAAATAACATTGCGGCGCGGCAAAAAGCGCGGCGAATTTTGCCCGATATTCGGGCGGTAAAAAAAGAAGTTGGGAGATTGCCTAAGAAAGCAAACTCCCATTTTTTTGCTAAAACATATCAGCAGCGGTATCTGCAGTCCAAAAAAAAGAAAACTGCGGAATTTTTCGGCAAAAACATGGGCTTGACGCTACTCCGGCGGTTAATCGCAAAGCGGTTCGCGCGGCAGACTCTTTTTAATCTTCCATTAATAAAATCGAGCCGCGGGGCGGGATTTCAACATTTCTCTCTTTCAAAACCCTCCCGCTCCAAGCGTCCGCAATTTTTGCGTTTAGAGGGAATAGATCTTCGGTGATTTCAGCATTCAAGGGCTTGTCGGTTTTGTTGAAAATTGCCGCGTGATGCCTTTCCCCCGTTTTGTCGGTCGAGGCAATTATAAGAATGCCTCCGCCATTTTTAACAACGCGCGGATTTTTTGAGCTTTTATGGATTTTTAGCGCCGCCTTGTTTGTGAGAAGCGACATTGTAAATTCGTCGCAGCTTGGCAAGTCTCCGCCGAACATAAGAGGGCTTTTGCATATCAGCATTAAATTCATGAGCGAATACTGCTCGTCTTTTGCCAGCAGCGAGCTGCGGTCGGCCCCTCGCTCGGCCCTGATGCCGATGCGCCCGAGAGGGAGCATGTCGCAGTCGGGATAAGTTCCGTCTTCGCAGTGCGCGACCCAGCGCGCCGCAGCCTCCATAAGGTTTTTGACATGCCCCCATTCGTCCCACAAGTCGGGGACGATCCGCCACATGTTCGCGCTGCTCTTCGCGTGGGCGGCCTCGGCAATCGGCGTTTCGCCGGGAGACATGCTAAAAACGATTTTGCGCCCGCACTTGTCTATCGCCCGCCTTATCATATCGATTTCATCTTTGTGGTACGGATTTGACAAATCGTCCACTTTAACAAAGTCGAGCCCCCACGAGGCGTATAAAGCAAAAATGGAGTCGTAGTACTCTTGCGCGCCGTCTTTTTTTTCGATTGTTTTGTTGTCGCCAAGCCAGCGGCAAAGGGCATTGTCGGAGGCGACCATGTCGGCAGTGATTGCGCTTGCGCCTTTAATCGGCGTTTTGTTTTCGACCGCGGCTTTCGGAATGCCGCGCATGATGTGTATGCCGAATTTCAGGCCTTTTGAGTGGACGTAGTCGGCGAGCGGCTTGAAGCCCTTGCCGCCCTTCGCGCTCGGAAAGCGGTTTTCGGCGGGCATGTATCTGCCCCACTTGTCGATTACATATTTTGGGTCTTTTTGATTGTAGCCGCCCGCTTTCGTGTTTTCGACGTACCATCTGATGTCGACTACGATGTACTTCCAGCCGTAGGGTTTCAAATATTTCGCCATGAAGTCGGCGTTCTTTTTTACTTCGTCCTCGGCGACAGTCGGCCCGTAGCAGTCCCAGCTGTTCCAGCCCATCGGCGGCGTTTTCGCCCAGTCTTTAAAATCGGCGGCCGCGGCCGCCGCGGCAAAAATTGCCGAAAACAGAACGCAAAAATCTTTTAGTTTCATGAAATTATTTTTGCGCGCCCGCAGATTTTTTGCGAACAAAATTTTACTTTATTGTGAAATTGAAAATCGGCGCATGGCATAAAAACAAAACTTCGCCTTCCCCCGCTTCTCCACGCAAAGCCGCAAGTGCGCTTCCCCCTTATTTGCAGGCAAAAAATTGCTCCGCATTTTGGCGCATTGATTTCGCGCCCGGATAAGTAGCAAAAGCAAAAAAATCCGGAATAGAATTTAGATCCATTTCGTTTTTCTTTTTGCGACAGCGCCTCTTTTCCGCCCCAAAAGCAATCGCATAAAAGAGCTGTTGAGCGAAATGAAATCATGTGCTAACAGAAAAGGCGCGATGACTATCGCGCCGAAGAAACACAAGAGAGGAAGCGAAGCTTCCGAGGGTCAAGGGCTCGCCCTTGT
>JAGBOM010000076.1 GCA_017633865.1 Opitutales bacterium | reverse complement strand
AAGGCTACATAAGAAAAATCGTCGAAATCGCGCGCGCGGAGGACATGCTCGGCGCGGGGCTCAAAGCCTCGCCCGCCGAAAAGCGCGACATCACTACCGACACTCTCACCCCGTCCACAAAAGGCGCGGCGGCTCTCAGGGCGCGGAAGGACATGGTTTTGTGCGGCATTCCGCTTGTCAAAATAATTTTGGACGTTTATTCGAAGGCGGACGGCGAGGGCGAGTGCTTCGTAAAAACTTTAGCCCGCGACGGCGCCCGCCTCAAAAAGGGCGACGTAATCGCGGAAATTTCAGGCGACGCCCGCACTATGATTCGCGCGGAAAGAATAATGCTGAATTTCCTCCAGCACCTTTCGGGGGTCGCGACGCTCTCCGCAAAATATGTGGAGGCTTTGGGCGACAGCCCGTCAAAGATTCTCGACACCCGCAAGACGACCCCCTGCTTCAGGGTTTTGGAGAAATACGCGGTTGCCTGCGGCGGCGCCTACACGCATAGAATCGGGCTTTTCGACAGGGTCATGCTTAAGGACAACCACCTCGCAGCCGGCAACGCAAGCAAGGCGGAGCGTTTGGCTGCCGCGGTTGTTAAGGCCAAGCGCGAAAATCCGGACTACGCGGTTGAGGTCGAAGTGGACAGCCTTTCGCAAATCCCCTATGTTTTGGAGGCGGACGCTGACGTTATAATGTTCGACAATTTTTCTTTGGACGAGCTTAAAGATGGCGTGAAAATCGTGGGCGACAAAGCATGGACGGAGGCTTCGGGAGGCATTACTTTGGAGACGATAGGCGAGGTTGGCCGCGTGGGGGTTGACTTCATATCGTCGGGGGCGCTCGTGCATCAAAGTGTGTGGATAGATATCGGCCTCGACTGGGTCTAATTAGGCGTTTGCTTTTGTTTTGGCTTCGCGCTTTTGGCGAATAACTGTGTCGCTTCGTCAAAAAAAGCTTGGAATGAATGAAAATTCTATTCCAAGCTTTTTTATTCCTTGCTCCTTGTTCTTCATCCAAAATCGCTCGCCAAAACCAGCGAACTCAAAGCGGTTTTATTTTTTCTTTTTTTTTAATTAGATTTTCCAAAATCAATGCGTCTACACGGGCGCACTGGGGTTTTTGAATTTAACCATCCAAAATCGCTCGCAAAACCAGCGAACTCAGAGCGGTTTTATTTTTTTCTATTTTTAATTAGACTATTTTTTCTAAGCTTTATTTTTGAATGGCGAGGTTGTGCCCTTGTTTAGGCGAATTGATTTTGGATGAAGAAGCAGGCGCGAGGCAAAAATAAGCGCCTAAACAAGGTTGCGGAGATGGCGGTGGAGGGTGCGTCTCGATATGCCGAGGAGTTTTGCGGCCTCGGTTTTATTGCCGTTTGTTTGTTTGAGGGCTTTTTCTATCAAGAGCAAGTCGTTCTCTTTTTTTGAGAGCGTTTTTGTTTCGATAGAATCGGCGCCTGTGTCGGTTATTTCAAAAAAGCGCGCGTCCAAGTCCTCTTTTTTTATTGTGTTTGACGAGCGCAGCACGACGGCGTTTTCGCAGAAGTTGCGCAGCTCTCGGATATTTCCCGGCCATGCGTAGTTTTTCAGCACTTCGAGGGCGTCTTTTGAAATTTCTACGTTGCCGGCGGAGTTTTCGAGCGCGTATTTTTTTATGTAGAAATTGACGAGGGGGGCGATGTCGTTCTTGCGCTTTCTAAGCGGCGGCAGGCTTAGCTCCACAACGTTCAGGCGGTAGTAGAGATCCTCTCTGAACTCCCCCTTTTTTACCATTTCCTTCAGGTTGCGGTTTGTGGCGCACAAAAGGCGCACGTCGAGCGGGATTTCAACCACGCCGCCGAGGCGCCCGATTTTTTTCGTCTCCAGAAAGCGCAGGAGTTTGACCTGCGTTTGCGGGTTTATTTCGCCGATTTCGTCGAGGAATATCGTGCCGCCGTTTGCGGATTCGAACTTGCCGATTTTTCTGGCGGAGGCTCCCGTAAACGCGCCCTTTTCGTAGCCGAACAGTTCGCTTTCAATCAGGTTTTCTGGAATGGCCGCGCAGTGCACCGCAACAAACGGCGAAGTTTTGCGCGGCGAATTTTTATGTATGAATTCCGCGACTACCTCCTTGCCCGTGCCCGTTTCGCCCAAGATTGTAACCGTGGCGGAGGTCGGGGCGACTTTCAGGGCGGTTTTTAGGAGGTTCTTGAAGGAGGGGTCGTCGCCCACGATGTCTTCGGGCGTTTTTGCCTGCGGGGCGCGCGGGCGTTTAGGCTCTATGCTTTCCCCGATTTTTTCGGCGTTTAAGGCGGCTTGGGCGAGGGCTTTGTCGCGCTTTTTTAGGGCGTTGGCGAGCACGAGCTCGAGGCGGTCGATATTTATGGGCTTTGTTAAAAAGTCGCTCGCGCCGCGCTTCATGGCCTCGACCGCGGAATTTATCGTGCCGTAGGCGGTCATCATAATGCAGGCGGGGCGTTCGGGGCGCGCCACGGCGAAGTCTATCACGCTTAGGCCGTCTTTGCCCGACATTCTAAGGTCGGTAATTACGGCGTCGAACTCTTGGGCCTGCATGAGGCGGAAGGCCTCGTCGGCGTTGGCGGCCGAGGCTACGTCGTAGGCGTCGGAAAGGGCGAGGGTTAGCCCCTCGCGCGTATGCTTTTCGTCGTCGACTATGAAGATTGAGCGCATTTTTATTAAACACAAGTATGTGCGGCGTTTTTTATTTTT
>JAGBOM010000075.1 GCA_017633865.1 Opitutales bacterium | reverse complement strand
CACGCCCTGGTAGCCGAAGTGGCTCGGGTCGTAGTTGAAGCCGAAGCGCTTGTGCCCCTTTACGGCGTTCAAAGCCCTTTCGGCGCTTGCGATGTCGAAGGCGATTTCGGTCGGGTGGACTTCGAGTGCGAAGTTTACGTTAACCTTGTCGAACTCGTCCAAAATCGGAGTCCAGCGGGCGGCGAAGTCTTTGTAGCCGGCCTCTATCGCGCTCGGCGGAACCTGCGGGAAAGAATAGAGCAAGTGCCAGATTGAAGAGCCCGTAAAGCCGTTGACGGTGGCGGGTATCGGCGAGGGAGCCATGCCCGACGGGCGCAGAGCCATAAAGTTCGCGCAGGCCTTTGCGGTTTTCACCATCTGCGCGGCGGCGCGGCGGCGGATTCCCTCGGGCTCGCCGTCGCCCCAAATTTCGGGGGAGAGAATGCCCTTGTGGCGCACGTCGATATTGTCGCAGACGCACTGCCCCATAAGGTGGTTTGAAATCGCGAAGCAGTTCAGCCCGCTCTTTTCGAGAATAGCCCAGCGCCCCTTTAAATACGCCTCGTCGTCGAACTTGTCGACGTCGAAATGGTCGCCCCAGCAGGCGATTTCAACGCCGTCGTAGCCCATCGACTTAATCATGGGAACGAGTTTTTCAAACGGAATGTCCGCCCACTGCCCTGTAAATATTGTTACCGGTCTTGCCATAGTTCTTTCCTTTTTATATTGTTTTAAAATCCGATTTCAAAGCCCCTCCCCGCCAAAGGGGAAGGTCGAAAATATCAAGTAAATACTGAACCGCTTTTTTCGGCGCGTCAAGCAATTTATTAAAACAATACAGCACAGAATAGCGAAAATTTTGCCGCGTTTTTTCTTGAAAATTCCGCCGAAGCGCAAAAGAATGGCGCCGTTATGAAACTTAAAAACATATTATTGATTGGGGCGGTTTTGACATCGCTTTTCGGCCTCGCGCTCTCCGCGCAGGCAAAACACAGGAAAATAGCCGTGCAAACCTACACGTTCAACAGGTTCTCGCTCGAAGAGTCCATCGAAAAGCTGAAGGGATTGCCCATAGACGGGCTCGAAGTGTACCCCGGCCAGCGCGTCTATAAAGACAAGTCAAAGGTGGACGCCAACGGCAAGCCCATCACCTTCAACGAAAGAATGGCGAAGCAAGACATCGAAAACGTCAAAAAGATGCTCGCCGACGCAAACTTGAAAATCGTGTCGATAGGCTGCACCGGCGCACCCAACAACGAAGACAATTTTAAAAAGACTATGGCCTTCTGCAAAGAGTTCGGCATCGAGCGCATCGTTACCGAAAGCCCCGTCCGCGACTGGGACACTTTTGAAAAATGCTCCGAAAAGTTCGGCAACAACGAAGTCGACCTTTGCATACACAACCACGAAAAGGGCTCGTCAAACCAGTACTGGCACCCGCAGGTCGTAAAAATCCTGCTCGAACAGGGCAAGTATAAGCACGTGTTCTCGGGCGCGGACGTCGGCCACTGGTCGCGCTGCAACCTCGACCCCATCGCGGGCTTGAAGGCGCTGAAGGGCAAGTTCAAGACCCTGCACTTTAAAGACCAAAAGGAGTTCGGCAACCCGCAAAACCTCTGCGTGCCCTTCGGCGAAGGCCAGCTTAAGGACAAGGAAATGCTCAAGGAGCTCGACAAGCAGAAGTACGACGGCTGGTTCGTAATCGAATACGAGGCCGAGTGGGACAACAACCTCTAGCAGGTCAAGAAGTGCATAGACTTTCTGCGCAAGAATTAGTTTAGGCCGTTTAGGCGATTGATTTTGGATGCAGTTCAAGGCGCGAAAAAAACCTACGATAGGAGTGTGCTTAACGCACATGACTATTGTAGGTTTTTTGAAGCAACGCCGAAATGCGCCAAAAGCAATCGCATAAAATGGCTTGATGTAGAGAAAATTTTGGGTTTTGATTTAGGGGCAATGAGGCTTTTATTTTCGATTTTGTGTTTGGCGGTAATGGCGGGCGGGGTAAGCGCCTGCCGCGTCGAGGATTTTTACGACAGCAATTCAAATTTTCTCGACAGGCAGATGTTCGACTCGCCCGACCACTCGAGCTATTTCGACTCCGAGAACGTGAAAATCCGCAAGGAGTACGAAAAAAAGCGCAAGGAAAATTCCGAAGGCCGCCCCGAGATGGATGTCTATTTTTAGGTTTCTTCGCGTTTGCAAAGCGGATTTTTTAGCCAAGAAGCTTGGCGGCAAAGCCGGACTGCGCCTTCCACCCTCCCAAAAAATCCAGACCAAAAAAACGCGGGAAAGAAAAAAACTTTTCCGCGTTTTTTTGTGTAAAAAAGCGATTTTCGCTTCGCCTATTTTTAAACGGATTTTTCGCGCCTCGGCCTTGCGGGGGTTAGAGGAGTTCCCCGCAGGCTCCGTCGTCCGCGCGGCATTCCAGAATTTTCGGGGTCGCGCCGAATTTTTCGGCATACTTTTTCGCGACCCGCTCCGCGTCGGCCTGCGAAAATTCGGGGCTGACAAGCGCCATAACCGCCCCCCCGAATCCGCCGCCGCTAAGGCGCGCGCCGTAAACGTTTTTGTCGGCCTTTAAAAGGTCGACGAGCGTGTCGAGCTCTTCGCAGGAGTTTTCAAAGAGCGTTCTCGAGCTTTCGTGCGAGGCGTAAAGGAGTTTCCCCGCCTCGGCGATTTTATTTTCCTTAAGCAGTTTTGCGGCCTCGGCTACCCTCGCGTTTTCCGAAATTACGTGACGCGCGCGCATATAAGCCTTGGGGCTCATTTTGCCTTTCGACTCCTCAAGCGCGCTTAGGCCGAAGAAGCGCAGCGGCCTTTCCTCCCCGCCCCGCGATAGGGCTTTGGCGGCCTCCATGCACTCGCTGTGGCGTTCGGCGTAAAGCCCCTCGACAAGCGCGTGTTTTTTTGTGGAGTTAAAGAGCGCGAAGCGGCAGCCTTTCGGCAGCGGGCAGGTTGAAAATTCTTCGCTTAGGCAGTCGATAAAGACTATGGAGTCTTTTTTGCCGAAGACGGACACGCCCTGGTCGAGTATTCCGCAGGGCATATTTAGGAAATTGTTTTCGCTTTTCCTGCCTATTCTTACGGCGCCGGCCTTTTCCACGCCAAAGTTGTAGAGGCTTGCAACCGCCATGCATGTCGACATTTCGATGGCCGCGCTCGAGCTTAGCCCCGCGCCCGTGGGCAGGTCGGAAAAATCGGCGAAGTTGAAGCCCCTGTCGATATCCAGCCCCGCCTCGACCATGTATTTTAGAACGCCGAGCGGGTAGTTTACCCAGTTCGCGCCCGTCGGCTGGGGCTCTATGCCGCGGGAAATATCGACAATGTATTTTTCCCCCGTTTTCGGGTTGAAGAAGCACAGGCGGGAGTCGTCGCGCTTTTTGAGCGCCACGGATATGCCCCTGTCGATTGCGACCCCCATTACAAGGCCGCCGTTATAGTCGGTATGGTTGCCGATAAACTCTATTCTGCCGGGGGCGGAGCCTACGGCTTCGGGAAGAGCCCCGTAGGCCTTCACAAATCTTTCTACAACTTTTTCTTTGCGCATTTTTATCTGAAAATTATGTAAAGGGAAAACGCCGCAGCCAGAATCGCCGCGCCGAAAATCTTTACGCCCGCGCTTGTGGAGCCGTCTTTAAAGGCGGAATTTTCGGGCATTTTAACCTCCCGCTTAAGCGGCTTTACAAACGCGAGCAGCGCCATGATGGCAAGGATTGCCAAGAAGGTCGCCGCCATTCTGTTTAAGAACGCCGCGTCGGGAACGGCGTACTTGAGCGCGCCGTAGATTACGGGGCTCGCTATTATGCCGATTGCCCCCGAAAATCTCGGAGCCTTTTTGGAGAATAGCCCGAACAGGAACACCGCCAGTATGCCGGGCGACAAGAACCCCTGAAATTCCTGAATGTACGTAAAGATATTTGTGAAGAAGGGGCTGTTTAAAAACGGAGCTATCACGCAGCCCAAAACGGTGAAGGCCACAATGCAGACTCTGCCCGTGAGAACTTGGGCCTTGTCGCCCGCGTCTTTATTTATAAAGCGCTTGAAAATGTCTATCGTAAATATTGTGGAGGCGGCGTTCAGCATAGAGGCAAGCGAGCTTATTATCGCGCCCAAAAGCGCCGCGAATATGAAGCCCGTAAGGCCGTTTGCGGGCACGAGCTCCTTCAGGAGGTATGCGAAGGCGGTGTCGTACTTGTAGCCGATAAGCCTGCGGGTTTCGGACTTGCCTGCGAGCTGCCTTGACACGTTGTCGAAATCGGGGTTTTTCGCGGCCAAATCCGCGTTCCATTTGTCGACGAGGGGAACGAGCGCGGGGTTCTTTTTCGCCCAGCCGCCGTCGTAGCAGAAGCGGACGTTGTCGAGCTTGCCGCTATCCTTTTCGCGCTTGAATTTTTTGATGAAAATTTCGGCGTCGGCCTCGCTTACGCTGCGGAAGATTTTGCCTTCGGAGTCCTTAGCCTCAAGGGCTTTGGCGAGCTCTTGGGCGGTCATGCCCGCGGGGGCGTTTGCAAGCAGGATTGTAGAGAGCGACTCCGCGTTGGAGGCCACTATTTTCGCGTCGCTAAAAGCCGCGGCCTCCATTTTTTCCGAATACAAATTAAACGCGATAAGCCCCGGAAACACGATGAGAAACGGAATGAGCAGCTTCATCAAGGCCGCGAACAAAATGCCCTTCTGCCCCTCCGCAAGGCTCGAGGCGCCGAGCGTGCGCTGCATTATGTACTGGTTCAGACCCCAGTAGTAGAAGTTCGGAATCCAAAGCCCGATGATGAGAGCCGTCCAGGGGACTTCGGGGTTGTCGTTCGGCAAAAACATCGACATTTTGCCGGCATTGGCGGCGGCGAATTTTTCAATCGCCCCCGACGAGTCGGTAAGGCCTTTTAAAGCGTCCGCGCCCGAAGTCGAGGCGATTTTAGAGACCTCTATCGCGCCCATGGCGTCAAACGCCAAATAGGCGATAATTCCGCCGCCCGCGACAAGAGCGGCTCCCTGGATTAAGTCCGCCCACGCGCAGGCCTTAAGGCCTCCCGCAAAGACGTATGTCGCCGCCACTATCCCGATTAGCCACGCGAAGAACGTCAAGTCCATCGGGATTCCGAAGAACTCGCGCCCCTCGAACATCGTCGAGGCCGTCAGCGCGCCGGAATATATCACGCCCGTCACGTTTACCGCAACCAGCATCACCACCATCAAAAGCGACATCACCGTTCTCGAAAACGAGTCGAAGCGGTATTCCAAAAACTGCGGCATCGTGTAAATTCCGCTTTTGAGGAATTTCGGCAGGAAGAAAAACGCCACAAAAACAAGCGCGATTGCCGCCATCCACTCGTAGCTTGCGATTGCAAGCCCCGTGATGCCCGCGGCGCTTCCGCTCATGCCCACGAACTGCTCGCTTGAAATGTTCGCGGCTATCAGCGAAAAGCCTATCAGCCACCACGACAGCCCCCTGCCCGCCAAAAAATAGTCTTCCGAGCCGCCCTCTCCGCGGCTTTTATAAAGCCCCACCGCGAGAACTATTATGATGAACCCTACAAATATTGCGATGTCGAGAGTGCTGAAAAGCATGGCGATTATTCCTTTTCGGGGGTTGAATTTTTATCTGATTTTGTGTGGTTTTTATTTAAAGACTTAGGCTTTAAATCGGATTTTTTGCGCCGCGCGAAATTTTTTGAATATAATTTCCCGCAAACAACAAAATATTCCGAAATATTTTTCAGCGTATTGAAACCTATTTTCGATACGCCTACAAGAAGATTTTTTTTGTTAAAAAAAATGTTCAAAGAGCTAAGAAAAAAGCTGTGTAAAGTTAAGGGGCAAGCGCTTTTAAAGTAAAGAAAAAAGTTTATTGTTGACAATTTCGGCGCGAGTCCGGAGTATTTTTTTTCGTTCTTTGAATTCGGAGGGCGGCGCGAGCGCAAAACGCCGGCCCGCCCTTCGGTACCACGCCTGCGCGCGTACGGAAGCCCGTGAAATTCGGGCACGGTCGCGCCGCCGTAATTTTTGGCAATCAAGCGGCAATCCACTGCGAAAAGCCCCCGCAAAAAATATCGGGCGGGAGGCTTGCATGGGCTTCGATTTTTTTGAAGCCCGCGCGGGAAGGGCCGCGAGAGCTTTGCGAAAGCAAAACAAAATAAGTCGGAAGACGAGCCGCAGGCGTTCCTTTGATTTCCCGCGACAGGATTGAAAGGGTGTAAACCGCGCAGCTCCGCCGTTTTTTTGTTTTCTTGTTTCGTTCGGCGCGCGGGCGGTTTTGCTTTTTTGTTTTTTGCCGCGGGGAATCTCCAACCTTCGTTCGCGAAAAACGATAAAGCAAAAAAATGAAAAAAATATCCATACCTCAAAAAAAGACAATGCTAACCATTGCGGCGACGCTTATGGCCGCATACTCGTACGCAGGCGTTTTCGGCTTTGAAGACGTGCCCGCGGCGCAAATCCCCAACAGCACGGCCGACCTGCAGGACGGCGCCTACACCGGCGGCTCGTACGGCGACTTCGCCACCTCAAGCGGCGGCGTAAACGCCAAGCTCGAATACATATATAAATTCGACGACGAGGACTATTCCATGTTCTGGGCGGGCGGCGCGGTGTCGAACAAGACCGCGAACACCGGCACGGACTATACCAACGACTTGGAGTCCGTAAAAGGCGGGGCGGCAAGCGGCTCTAACTTCGGCGTGCTAATGCTCCAGGGCGGCGACCCCTACACTTGGGCTGCTAAAAGGCTTTCCGGCGACCCCGTTTTCGGCGACGCCTATTGCACCGCCCCCTTCGACGGCTATCCCAACCCGTCAAGCCTGATGGTCGACGCCCCCGTCCATTTCACCTCCATAAAGGTTTCGCTAACCTCCTACACAAACTACGTAATCGAAAACGGCAACGCCTCAACCGGCACAATACACGGCGGCAGCTGGTCCGAAACGAACCCGTACATCAGCTTCCTGAACACCGACGGCGTTTACGCGGTGAGAATTTACGGCCTGCTTGACGACTCCGGCTCGCTCACCGAAAAATATGTGGACAAAATTTTGGCGCAAAGCAGCGGCGGCGAATTCACCGTCCACGAGCTCGACTGGGTCGACGTCGACCTAAGCCAGCTTTACGACAGCGACGACGAGGTTCTGAAGGGCCTGAGCTTCTCGGTCATCACAAACATCGGCAACTCCATGGGCATGACCGAGCCGTCATACATCGCCATTGACGACGTCGCCTTTACCGTCGTCCCCGAGCCCGCGCACATCGCGGCGGCTTTCGCGGTTTTGGCGATTGCCCTCGCGGTTTATAAAAGAAGAAGGGCGAATTAAAAAACGCTTGAAACCGGCGCGGGGCTCGCCCCGCGCCGAAAATATTTATGGATTTGCAAAAAAAAT
>JAGBOM010000074.1 GCA_017633865.1 Opitutales bacterium | reverse complement strand
CTCTTCGGCATGGCTCTAAGCATAGGGCTTGTAAAAATACTCGCCGTCATTTTGATGTCGCCCGACATGGAGGTGCCGTTCGACTCCATGCTCTACGCGCTGCTATTTAGCATAACAATAGGCATGGTTTCGGGAGTGTACCCGTCGATGAGAGCCGCAAGGCTCGACCCGATTACCGCGCTCAGGTTCGAATAGCCCCCGCCCTCCCCGCGCCCGCCGCGCCGCATTCAAAATAAAAACGGGCTTCGCCGCCGCAAAATATTTTTTCAGCCGCCGAAAAAAAAGTTTTTCCGCCGCAAAGCCAAAACGCCGCTTTTATAAAAAATGGGTTGTTGCTTTTTTTGGCGATTCCCTTAGTATGAACGAAGAATTTAAAAATAAAAAAATGCTCCAAGTTCCGGAAATCAACGTGCTTTCAACCGACACGGCAAATAAAATCGCGGCCGGAGAGGTTATAGAGCGCCCCGCCGCGGCCGTCAAAGAGCTGCTTGAAAATTCGCTGGACGCCCGCGCCACAAAAATCGACATAGAGTTCGCAAACGGCGGCAAAACGCTAATCCGAGTTTCCGACAACGGCTTCGGAATGCGCAAAGACCAGCTTTTAACCTGCATAAAGCCACACGCCACAAGCAAAATCAAAAGCGCCGACGACCTCGACAACATCGCCTCCTTCGGCTTTAGGGGAGAGGCTCTGCCGTCGATAGCAAGCGTGTCAAAATTCAAAATCTCGTCTAAAACCGAAGCCTGCCTGGTAGGAGCGCAGCTGCCCGTAAAGGCCGGCCACGTCGGCGAAATCAAAGAAATCGCAATGCCCCGCGGGACGGAAATAACCGTGGAGGACCTCTTCTGCTCGGTGCCCGCAAGGCGCAAATTCCTTAAAAGCGACAACACCGAGGCCTCGCATATAATCAAGATATGCAAGCTCTACGCCCTCGCCAAAAAAAACGTCGAGTTCACGCTGAAGGAAAACGGGCGGACGGTTTTCAAGTCGAAAAAGACGGACAATCTTATAGAGCGCATAGGGCTTGTTTTCGGAACGGAAATTTCGTCAAAGCTTATGGAGCTTGAGCCCTACGAGGCTTTCGGGATAAAGGTCGGGGGCGCGATTTCCGTCCCGTCGGAAAACTGGGCCTCGTCCAGAAACATATTCGCTTTTATAAACGGCAGGCCCGTGGAGTGCCGCGCGATATTCTCGGCGCTGAAGGAGGCCTACCAAAGCTCGATGCCCGCGGGCAGATACCCCGCGGCGTTCCTCTTTATAGAAATAAGCCCGCGGCTTGTAGACGTAAACGTGCACCCCGCAAAAAGGGAAGTGCGCCTGAAAAACGAATTCGCCATGCGAAGCGCGATACTCGCAAGCGCGATTTCGGCAATCGAAAATTTCGCGGCCTTAAAAAGCCCAAAAGCCCCCGCCGCGATTTTGCCCGCCCCCGAAAAGAATTTCGAGGAATCCGAAAGGCTAAAGGAAATTTTGGCGCAAAACAAGGCGGATAGCTCCCCGCTTTCAAGCCCCGCCGCCTTCAAAAGCAAGACGGGCTTCGACGCCGAAATCACCCTGCCCGAAAGCGGCGAAAAAGACGCCCAAATAAAGGCCTCGGCAAAATCCGCCGCCGAGTTTTTAAAGATAAAATCCGCCGCGGACTTCGCCCCCGGCGGCGAAGGCCTGAAGGAACCTCCGCCCGCGCAGGG
>JAGBOM010000073.1 GCA_017633865.1 Opitutales bacterium | reverse complement strand
CGAGAACGTCCATGAGCTTTTCGCGCAAAAGCGAGTGCGCGGTCATATCGTAGGGGTTTTCCGCGCTTTTATCCTCGATAAAGTCGCCGAAGTTGGTGTCGTCGGAGTCGCCCACGGGGCTTTGCAGCGAGATGGGCTGCTGCGCCATTTTCATGATTGACTGCACCTTCTCGACGGGCAGCTGCATTTCGGAGGCGACTTCTTCTGGGGTCGGCTCGTGGCCGAGCTCCTGCAATAGCTGCTTTTGGATTTGCATGACCTTGTTGAGGGTTTCAATCATGTGCACGGGTATGCGGATGGTTCGCGCCTGGTCGGCTATGGAGCGGGTGATTGCCTGGCGAATCCACCACGTGGCGTATGTCGAAAATTTGTAGCCGCGCTTGTATTCGAACTTTTCAACGGCCTTCATAAGCCCCATGTTGCCCTCCTGAATAAGGTCGAGGAAGTTCAGGCCGCGGTTTGTGTATTTTTTGGCGATTGAAATTACAAGGCGCAGGTTTGCGCGCACCATTTCGGTTTTAGCCTTGTGCGCCTCGCGCATGTCTGCGCGGACTTCCTTGACGAGGGCGATGAGGTCCGCGGGCTCGATTCTGTACATGTTTCTGATGCAGGCAAGCCTGTCGCGCATCGATTTTTCGTCGCCCACCTTGATTTTTTTGCCGCTCTTTTCAAAAGCGTCGAGCTTGTAAATGCAGTCTTCGGCCTCGCGCAAAACGGGGGCGAGCCCGTCGAGAAATTCCTCGAAAACCTTGAGCTTGAACTTGTAGCCCTTGAAGATGTCGGGCAGCTCCTTTTCGAGCTTTTTAAAGGTTGTAAGGTAGCGTTTTTGAAGCGGGGGGTTCTTGGCGTTTTCGTAGTTCGACCACGCCTTTTCGAGCTTTTCCTCGAGCTTTTCTGCGCGCTCGAGGTATTTGGGAAGCTCGCTTTTAAAGTATTTTTCGCGGCTTTCGATTTTTTTGTCGAGCACGATTTTATCGAAGCGCTCCTCCCTGTTCATGAGCTTTTTGGCGAGGTCTATCTGGAAAAGGTTTGTAAGGGCGACGGAGAACAGGGCTTTCGAGGCCTTGTTTTCCGCGGTTTCGATGCGCTTTGAAATCGACACCTCCTGGTCGCGCGAAATCAGGGGCACCTGCCCCATTTGCTTGAGGTACATTCTTACGGGGTCGTCGATATTGTCGTTTTGCGAGGCCTTTACCTGCTTTTCCTCGCGCTCGGCCTCGCGGGATTTAAAGCCCGCGATTTCGTCGGTGTCGAGAATGTCTACGTCGAGGTTGCCGAGAATGTTGATGACGTTTTCGATTTCGTCGGGGTTGTTGAGGTTCTCGGTGAGGTTTTCGTTGATGTCTTGGACGGTGAGGTAGCCCTGCTCTTTTGAAATTTTGACGAGGTTCAAAATTTTGTCGTTCAAAATCTTTTTATGGTCGGCCTCCGACCTGGCTTCGGCGTGCCCGCCGATGGCCGCCTGCTCCGCCGCGATTTTGAGCTTTTCGACCTTTTGAGGCAGAGAGGTTTTCGCGGTTTGGGGGGCGTTGGCCTTCGTCTTTTTAGCGATTTTTTTGGGCTCGGGCTTTTTGGCTTCGGGCTTTTTCGCCGCCGCCTTTTTTGCAGCGGGCTTTTTAATTTCGGTTTTTTTGGCTGCGGCTTTTTTTGCAGCGGGCTTCTTTGCCGCGGTTTTTTTAGCGGGCGCGAATTTTGCCGGGGCTTTCGAAGCCGTCTTTTTTATCGCGGGCTTCTTTGCGGCCAAGGTTTTCGCGGCGGGCTTTGAGGCTGCGGCTTTTTTAACTTGGGGCTTTTTGGAGGCAGCCGCGGGCTTTTTCGCGGGCTTTGTTTTTGCGGCGGACGCGGCTTTAGGTTTAGCCGCCGCCTTTTTGGCAGCCGCGGGTTTGGTTTGTGTTTTGCTCGATTTTGCCATAAACTGAATATATATCGGACTTTTTATTTTATTATAAATTTTATTTCCCTTAAGATTTTTCTAATCGAGGCGAGCTCGCTTAGCGCCGCCCTCTTTTGCTCCGCGCTTTGGTCGGGGGATTTCAGGGCTTTGGATAGGCTTAGCATTCTTCTTTCGCAATGGTTTTTGTGGATTTTTTCCACGCACTTTGCGGCGGCGGCGGGGGCGTCTTCCGGTTCGCCGGCGGCGTCGGCAAGTATTTTGTACGCGATGTTCCTTTCGGTTTCGTCTTCTATTTCGGCAATGTTCAATTCGTCGCCCTCGCGCTTAAATTCGATTACGCGCCTGAGCAGGTTTTCTTCGGGTGTGTTCCCGTCGAGCCATTCCGTGTCGATTAAGCCCGACACGGCTTCGGACAGCGCGGGATTTTTTAAAATTATACTAAGTATATCATAAACGGCGTTTGTCAATACCGAGCCTTCCCTCTTTTGAGAATTTTCGGCGTTTTCAGTTTGGGAGGGGGCGCGCGCGAAGGAGGCGTCTTTGGCGATTTTAAGATAGTCGGCGGCTATGGCGGAGTAGTCGGCGCCGAGCTCCGAGGCCGCGAGCCTCAAATATTCGTCCTTTGCGAGGTTCGAGTTTGCGGAAAGAACGAGGGCGTAGATTTTATTGAGCGTTTCGCGCTTGTCGCTTAGAGAGGGGTTGGGGGTTGATTTCTTAAAATTGTCGCAAATGAATTTTACGGCGTTTTTGCGCCAGGAGAGAATTTTTTCCATCGCGGGGGCTCCGCCCGATTTCAGGAGGCTGTCGGGGTCTTCGCCTTCGGGGAGG
>JAGBOM010000072.1 GCA_017633865.1 Opitutales bacterium | reverse complement strand
TTAAAGACGCTTTTCCCGTTCCTAAGCAAAGAGCTCGACGTTTCCTTCGACGGCGAGCTTGAAAAAAGCCCGAAGTCCTACATCGTTTGCGCGACCTTTATTATAACGGTTTCGCTCTGGATGCTTGACAAGCTGACGGGCATAAACTCGAACGTCGTTGCCATGATTCCCATTGCCGTTTTCGCCGCAACCGGCATAATGGGCAAAGAGGACTTAAAGCAGATAAACTGGGACGTTTTGTGGCTTGTGGCGGGCGGATTCGCCCTTAGCATCGGCCTGCATGATTCGGGGCTTGCGGACAATTTGGTGGGCTCCATTCCGTTTCACAAGTGGCCGCCTATTGGAACAATAATAGGCGCGGGGCTTCTTTGCTACGCGATGAGCACGTTCCTGTCGAACACGGCGACCGCCGCGCTTTTAATTTCCGTTCTGGCGGCAGTGGCGACTGGCATGGGCGACACTATAAAACCCTTTGGCGGCGTATCGACGCTGCTTTTGGGCGTCGCGCTTTCGGCGTCGCTTGCGATGGCGCTGCCAATCAGCACTCCGCCGAACGCGATAGCGCACTCCGTGGGCCTTACAACGCAAAAGCAGATGGCCTCAATCGGCCTGACGGTCGGCGCCATAGGTTTCGCGCTCGGCTACATGCTCCTCTTTGCGCTGGGCAGGGCAAATTATTTCTAAGAAAAAATTACTTAAAAATTTAGGCGCGCAAAAATTTTCGTTCGATTTTTTATGCGCAAAAAAAAGGCGAAGCATTTTTTTACGCTTCGCCTTTAATGTTTTTAGCGCGGGCTAAATCGCGGCCTGTGCCGCTGCCAAGCGCGCAACCGGAACGCGCGGCGGCGAGCAGCTTACGTAGTTCAGGCCAACGTCGTTAAAGAATCTTATCGATTCCGGATCGCCGCCGTGTTCGCCGCAAACGCCCATCTTCAGCTTGGGCTTTACGCCGCGCCCCTTTTCGACGCCGATTTTTACGAGCTGGCCTATGCCCGTCTGGTCTATCGACGCAAACGGATTCTTCGCCAGAATGTCGAGCTCCTTATACTTGCCGAGGAAGGAGCCGCTGTCGTCGCGGCTCATGCCGAGCCCCGTCTGTGTGAGGTCGTTCGTGCCGAACGAGAAGAAGTCCGCAACCTCCGCGATTTCGTCGGCGGTAAGCGCGCCTCTGGGGATTTCTATCATGGTTCCTACCATATAGGAGAACTTGACGCCCTTTTCCTTCATGACTTCCGCCGCGACCTTGTGGATTATCGCGACCTGGTTCTTGAGCTCCTGCACGAAGCCCACAAGAGGAACCATGACTTCCGTCATGACCTTCGCGGGCTTCTTGCCCTTCATCACTTTTGCGACGGCCTCGAATATCGCGCGCGCCGGCATTTCGGTGATTTCGGGATAGGAGTTGCCGAGGCGGCAGCCCCTGTGGCCGAGCATCGGGTTTTGCTCCTTGAGCGCGTTGCAGCGCTCCGCTACGAATTCGGAAGACACGCCGAGCTTTTCGGCAAGGGCGTTTCTCGCGGCGGAGTCGTGCGGGAGGAACTCGTGCAGCGGGGGGTCGAGCAGGCGGATTGTAACGGGGTGGCCGTCCATCGCCTTAAAGATTCCCTCGAAGTCGGAGCGCTGGTATGGCAGAAGCTCCGCGAGGGCGAGCTTGCGCTCGGCGGTGTCGCCCGCCAAAATCATGCGGCGCATAGAGTCTATTCTGTTGCCCTCGAAGAACATGTGCTCGGTGCGGCAAAGGCCTATGCCCTCGGCGCCCAAAAGCAGGGCGCTCTTGGCCTGCGCGGGGCTGTCGGCGTTGGTGCGTATGCCCAGCTTGCGGTGCTTGTCGGCCCACTTCATGACGGTTTCAAAGAGGCGGTAGGTGTAGCTCTTGGCGGGCTTCATCTTGCCGTTTAGAACGCGGATTACCTCGCTGTCGGCCGTCGGAATTTCGCCCAAGAAAATTTCGCCCGTAGTGCCGTCGATAGAGATATAGTCGCCCTCCTTTACCACGATGTCGCCCACGCTCATAAGGTGCTTCGCGTAGTCGACCTTCAAGTCGGAGGCGCCGCACACGCAAACCTTGCCCATCTGGCGGGCGACGAGAGCCGCGTGCGAGCTTACCCCGCCGCGCGCCGTAAGAATGCCCTCCGAGGCTATCATGCCGCGCAAATCCTCGGGCGAGGTTTCTTCGCGGCAAAGGATTGTCTTGGCGCCCTTCGAGTTTTCGAGCTCCGCCATTGTGGCCGAGAACACGACCTTGCCGGTGGCCGCGCCCGGGCCAGCGTTCAAGCCCCTTGCGATGGGCTTAACCTTTTTGAGCGCGGAAGTGTCGAACACCGGAACAAGGAGGCTCGAGATGGACTCTGCCGGGATTTTCTTAATCGCGGTCTTTTCGTCCATAAGCTTTTCCTTGTTCATTTCGACGGCTATGCGGACGGCCGCCAAGCCCGTGCGCTTGCCGTTGCGGGTCTGGAGCATGTAAAGCTTGTTTTCCTCGATTGTGAACTCGAAGTCCTGCATGTCGCGGAAGTGCTTTTCAAGCTTGGAGCGGATTGACAAAAGCTCCTTGTAGGCTTTCGGCATTTCCTTTGAAAGCATCGCGATTTTGTGCGGGGTGCGGACGCCCGCGACGACGTCTTCGCCCTGGGCGTTAATAAGGTATTCGCCGTAGAACACGTTTTCGCCGTTGGCGGGGTCTCTAGTGAAGGCAACGCCCGTTGCGGACGTGTTGCCCTTGTTGCCGAACACCATCGTCTGGACGTTTACGGCAGTGCCCCAGTCGGCGGGAATGCCGTACTTCTGGCGGTAGATGATAGCGCGCTCGTTCATCCAAGAGTCGAACACCGCGCCTATCGCGCCCCAAAGCTGCGCGAACACGTCCTGCGGGAACTCCTTGCCAGCGCGGTCCTTAATCAGAACCTTGTAGCGGGCGACGAGCTTTTTCAGGTCGTCAACCGTAAGCTCGGTGTCGAGCTTTACGCCGGCTTCGGCCTTAACGCCCTCCATGACTTCGTGGAACGGGTCGAGCTCCGCCTCGTTGCGGGCCTGAACGCCCATTACGACGTCGCCGTACATTTGTATGAACCTGCGGTAGCAGTCCCACGCAAAGCGGGGGTTCGAGGTTTTAGCGGCCAAGCCCTCTACGGTCTTGTCGTTAAGGCCGAGGTTCAAGATGGTGTCCATCATGCCGGGCATTGATTCCCTCGCGCCCGAGCGCACCGAGAAAAGAAGCGGATCGGCGGCGTCGCCGAAGGTTTTGCCCATCTGCCTTTCGACGGAGGCGACGCCCTCCTTGACCGCGCCGGCCAAGGCCGCCGGATATTTCTTGCCGTTTTTATAAAAATACGAGCAAACCTCCGTGGTGATGGTAAACCCCGGGGGAACAGGCAGGCCGATGCGCGCCATTTCGGCGAGATTCGCGCCCTTGCCGCCCAGCAAATTGCGCATGGTGGCGTTGCCGTCGGTTTTCTTGCCGAACCAGTATGTGTACTTTACCGCGCTTTTTGCGGCGCGTTTAACTGACGAAGCCTTCGTTTTCGCTGCCGGCTTCTTTGACGATGCAGCTTTTTTCACTGTTTTAGCCATATTTTTCTTGTTTTATATATTGCCTATAAAAACCTCTTCGAGCCTACCCGAAAAATTTTTCCGGCTCGCCCAAAGACATCTTGAGTTTTAAAGATCCGCAAAATCTCCGGCTCGGCATAACAAAGCCCGCCGGAATTTCGGAAGCGCTAAAAAAAACTTCGCGCCCGCGCGAACAGCCTTCTGAAAGAACGATTTTTTAGGAATCGAAATTTCAATAACGCCGAAATTTTCTCACAAAAAAAGGGAGGATTCGCATTTTCTAAAAAGGGGCTCGAGCCGACGGCAATTCCCGCCGAAGCCCGAAGCCCTTGTCAAAAAACGCCCCGCGCCCGCAAAGCTTCCCTCCCAAAAAGCAGTCCGGGCCGCAAAAAGAACAATTCCCATAACGCCGAAGGGCATTTTTTATTTTTAGCCCCTCCTTAATTATGAAGAAAACGCCTCTTCACTTTTTTTAGAGCAAAATATCGACGATAAGCTTTTCGCAAACCCCGGCATAAAAATTTTCAGGCCTATAAAACAGAGCCTAAAAAACCGAGACCCGCTTTTTGCATATCTCGAAATCTCTTTACAACCTTTAAATATACAACAAGCCAGCGTGTCAAATTTTTTTTCACAATATTTTCAAGGACGGAGTCCTTGACCTTCGGAAGCTTCGCTTCCTCTCTGTGACAATGCGGCGGGTTGGTCAACCCGCCTTTTCTGTTTGTACACGCATTGCTTCGCAATAGCTTATTTAGAAATTATCCGAATAAAAAAACAAGGACATTGTCCTTGACCTTCGGAAGCTTCGCTTCCTCTCTGTGGTTATGCGGCGGGTTGGTCAACCCGCCTTTTCCGTTTGTACACGCATTGCTTCGCAATAGCTTATTTAGAAATAGTCTTATAAAAAAGAAGGGAAAAAAACCTTGTGGGTTAGTTGGTTTAGATATCTAAATCTAAAGATATGATAACGTTGCCGCAGGAAATCTCCACCCTCTTGCCGTCGTTTGCCAGGCCGTATTTCAGGCCGCTTAAATTTGGCAGATTAAATGTCGCGGCGGGCTCTTTTTGTTTCGGCAAAAACACTTCGACTTTCCCGACTTCGCGCTTTTCGTTTTTAAATTCGCGAATCTTGACCCCGCCGCCAAGCTTGGCGACCGCCGCCTTGCGCTTTTCGGAATCGTCCTTTGCGGCGGCGAGTTTTGAAATGTCCGCCACAAGCTCGACGCCTTCCGCGAACTTCAGCTCGATTTTTCCGTCGGAAATATGGCACTCCGGAGGCTCTTCGTGCAAAGGGTGGGAATTGTTTTTTTCGGCGTGGGCGGTTTTTAAGGCGGGCTGCGCGGCGGCGGCTTTATTTTTTTCGGAATCTTCGGCGGGCGCGGGGGCCGGGATTTTAGGCGCGCGCAGGGTTGCGGAAATTCCGTAGCTTTTGCCGTCTTTTAAATAGATGTCCGCCATCTTTGCCGCGCCTTCCAAATAAACCACGGCAAGCAGATAATCCGGCGTGTCGATAACTCTCGAGACGAAAGGCTTGTAGGTTTTTTTTAAGCCGTTTTGCTGTTGGCTTTCTATTGCGGGCACGACAAAGAGCGAGCGCAGGGGATTTTCTCCGAGTCCGAAATAGAAAACGTCCAAAATCTCCTCGTAGGGCTTTTGAAAAACTATCTTTTTTTCGCTGACGGAGGCGGTGTAATATGAATCCGTCTTCGCGGCGGAAGCGCAGGAAGCTCCGCATACGACAGCGGCCAAAAAAATCCATAGTTTTTTCATAAAATCATTTCTCCAAAAAAAGCAAAACCGAGCGCGGGGCGAGGCTCAAAAATCCGCCCTCCACCTCCCCTCGCGGGAGGCCGCCCAAGTCGAACCTGTCGATGTCCGCAATAAGCTTAAACGAATCGAGGTCGAGGCCTTGCGCGTTTATTTTTTCAAACTTTTCGGACGGGTTGAACGCCGCAAAAATCCTTTTTACGCCCCGCTGTTTTTTCGCGTTAAATAGCGCGCCGACGGCGTTGGACTCCGCGCTCTCAAAAAACCTGAAATACTCCGCGCCCCGCGGTTCCGACAGCTTTAAGGCGGACGCCGCCGCGCTTGTTCTAAATCGGGCAAGCGCCCTTACCCACTCGCGCAAGCCCGTAAAGATTTCTCCGCGGGAATATTCGAGGGCGTTTAGGTCGCCGCGCAAATAGGTGTTCGACACTCCGCGCTTTGTCCGCAGCAAGTCCGCGCCCTCGGCGAGCATTGGAATCCCCACGGCCAAAATCGTGGCGGCGAGGCACATCTTGTATATTCTAACGCCCTCGAAAGAGGGGGAGTCCGGCGTTTGGCAAACGCGGTCGAACAGGCACATGTCGTCATGGCTTTCGACATAGTTTACCGTTTGCGCGGGGAACGACGCGTAAGACGGCGAGCCGCAAATAAAATATTTGAACCCCGCCTTGTCCCCCGAATTTTTGCAGTACGACAATATGAACTCCCTAAATCCGTCGTTCCAATAGCTGAAGCCCGTGCCCCTGAGCGGCAGCGATATGTTGCCCCTGAAGCTCCACGGCTCGGCGATTAAAATTACCGACGGGTTTATCTTTTTTAGCTCCGCCTCGACTTCGCTTAAAACGTCCGCGCCCAAAAGCTCGGCGAGGTCGAATCTGAATCCGTCCACGCGGTAGTTTTTTACGAGGTGCTTTAAAGATTCTATTATGAGCTTTTTCGACATCGGAGCCTCCGCGCGGAAGTCGTTGCCGCAGCCGCTATAATTTATGAGGGCGTCGTCGGGGGCGGTGTTGAAGTAGTACTCCTTGTCGATTTTTATAAGATGGTTCGGCTCGCCGACATGGTTGTAGACCACGTCCAAAATAACCGCGAGGCC
>JAGBOM010000071.1 GCA_017633865.1 Opitutales bacterium | reverse complement strand
TTACATTTTAAAAATTTAGCGTAAATTAGAAAACAAATTTTAAAAATATTGCTTATAGCTTATATGAAAAAATCTATATTAATAGCCCTATCTATACTTGCACTGCCGGTGCTGTCGTTTGCGGAAACTTGGAGCTACGACCCCGACAACCCCGAAAACAACACAAAAGATTCCGAATGGCGCCCCTCTGTTACCCCTCTTACAATCGACGTTTCAGAAGGCACGCTGACCGTCACGGGAATTTTTGAAAACAAAGGCACCGATACAACGGTTGTAGGCTCTAACACAACATCGGCTTTGAGCGACTACAAGTTCAGCTGCACAGGCTCCTACATTCAAAACCACGGCGTAATGACGCTTGTAAACGCCAACGTAAATTCAGGCGGCCTGTACAACGAAAACACAAACTCCGCTTTCTACGTCCAGGGCGTGTCGTCAGTTTACAATATGCAGACAAAAAACAACGCCAAAATTGTTATTGAAGACGGCGCAAAGCTTACAAGCAACAATTTTGAAGTTTACTCAAACGGCACGATGGTAATTGAAAATGCAAAAGCCAACACGTTTACGCAGAGCTGGGAATTCAAAACCCAGACAAACGGCTTGATACTTGCTAATTTTTCAAACGACACGCTCGCCTGCGTTGATAAAAACAGCGCCGTAATGAACTTGAACTTTGCAAAAACCCTAAACGCGGACATCGCGCTTGACTTTACAGACATTGTTCTTGACGACGAAACCTTCATCGCGGGCAACACCTACAAAATCGCGCTCGTTTACTGCAAATCAAACCAGTACGCCGCCGGCCAGTTCGACGACTCTTGGAAGGTTTTGGCGGAAAATGTAATTGAAAGCGACGTTGCAAAATTTGCCGGCTTTGAGAAGGACAACAATTTCCTTTATATCAATATCCAAGCCGTAGCCGTTCCCGAACCCGCGACATTCGCGGCGGTATTCGGCGCGCTCGCAATCGCGTTTGCGGCATACAGAAGAAGAAAGTAGGCTTGTTTTTCCAAAAAAATTTAGAGCGAGGCATCAACAGCCCCGCTCTTTTTTTTGCCGATCAAATTTGCGCCGACTGAGAGGGAATGTAGCGAAAATATTTTGCTATTCTTGCAACTCAAAAACCGATTTTGGCATGCCGCAAACGGGACAGAGATAGCCATCAGGCTCTTGGCTCAAATCGCCCTCGTACTCGAAGCCGCATACCTTGCAGACATAGACGGGCTTCTTGGCTTGGCAAATTTCGGCATTTTTTGGCGCGTATTTTTCGATAATCGACTGCAAGGCCTCGCCGTGGTGCTTTTCTTGCGCGGCAAAAACTTTCACCTGCTCGGCAGCCTCTGCCAAGCCCATTGCACAAAGCTTGCCGGCCAGCGCGTTTACGCTGCTCTCACCCTTGTATTCCGCCTTTGAAAGCCCTTTTAACATACGCCAAAAAGCCTGCTCGTCGTGCGGATATTTGCCGTTTAGCGAGGCGTAAAACGCGCCGTGATTGGTTTCTTGGTTGCCAAGCTCAATAAGCTCCTTGGCGACGTCATCGAGCCCCAGATTTTCTTTCGCGAATTTGGCGAGCGCGTAATACATCGCCCCTCCCATAGCCTCGCCCGCGGCAAGCTGGGATATAGTTTTTTCAAGCGGCGTGCCTTTTGTTTTTGCGTATATTTCCATATTTCCTTTAATTGATTTTTATTCTCCGCCAAACGGATAGTTTGAGCCCGCCATTTTGGCGCGGCCGCAAAAAACGGCGCGCATCTAAAACAGCAGAACTAAAACTATAAAAAATACGCGCAAAGTAAAGCCAAAAAACCCCGCTATCCCCGCGGCGCGGCGGCGATTTTGGCAAGCAATTCTTGATTGTACTGCGGCTCTCCGTTGGCTTTCAAAGCGCCTGCAATGCGCGCGATTTCGTCGTCGCCTATAAAAGCGCATTGCGCCCTGCGCGCAGCTGCGTCTGCCAACCCTTTTACGAGCATATCGCCCGAATACCGCTCCAGCTTTTCCGCCCCGCCCTCGCCTAAAACGACATGGCTGTCGGATAGGTAAAAAACGCCGAACGCAATGCGCGTTAAAAAATTCGCCGAAATAAAATCTGTAATGATCTTTTTTCTCGTACCCTTGCTCGAAAGCAAAAGACATATCCCCGCCGTGCGCCCAAGCTGCGTAAGCCTTGCCACATTCGCCCCAAATTCTTCGGCGCACTGGAACATCGCCCCGCAAAATTCGTCCACAATGCAAAAAATATATGGCATTTTTTCAGCCGAATTTTTATGCTGCCTGCCAGACAAAGGTGCGCCCGCCCTCAAACTCGATAACGGCATGCAAAAAATAATCCGCCGCCGCGCCCACAACAAACCAAAACAAAACCTCCCTTTTTCCCCCCACCTGCAAAAAAGGCGCGACACCCCCGCCGCACCCGAAATAGAAAGAATTTTTTGCAATCAAAAGTCTTTATTGCTCCGTGTTTTCGTTTTTTCGTTTATCTAAATAACCCAAAATGGAGTTATCTAGTTCGATATATAAATTTTTCATATCACCAGAAGTTAAAAATTTTTTTATTTCTTCAATATTGTCAAGCTCATCTATACTATAAATATATTTTATTGAAGTTTTGTCTTTTTCGCTAGGCGTCCGAGTAATTTTTTCATTAAATATATTTTCATTAAATATATTTTCTATTTTATTCAAGATATCTTTTTCATCTACAATTTCCTTCAAAGCCGCGTCATCTATTCCTCTATACCCATAATAACGAAATTGTATAGAGAAAGAATCAAGTTCAAAGCAAAACTCTAATCTAAATCCATAATTAATATTTTTATACTCTTCTCGATTGTCTTCTATTTTGGCTGAATCAAAAAAAATAAAATTTTTATTACATACGGAATTTGGTAAAGAATTTTTTAAGATTTTAACAACATTTTTCTCTCTCATCTCTTCAAAAACATCCTTAGCGACATAACTTGTAAAATTATTGAATACCTCGCAAAAGTCTTTTAAAATTTTATATCTATTTTTGCCTTCTTTTACCAATTCATAAATTTCTTTATTTGCACACATAATAGAACTCCCTTTTATATAGTTTATAAGATTTTTGTATTGAATTAACGCACTTGAAATATTTTCATCTTTTACATTTTTAGGATTTAAGATTTTTTCGCAAAAATTTTCAGCATCGACAGACCAAAGAAGCTGCTTAATCTTTTCTGTCTCGTCACCTTTATATCCATTACCAAAGTTTGGTTCTTCATTTTTATCAAACGTTAAATATATAATTTTGTCCACCGTATTGTTTTTTCTACAATGGTCATAGTACCGATATAATTGTCTGTATTGATCAACAGCCTTATTGATTTTGTTTTCCAATATAATGCAATGGCCTTTTTTTTCTACTTTATATTGGATAAAAATATCTATTCTTCCATCATTCTCCCCATCATTGGTTGAATATTCTTTTGAAACAACATGATCGCCATTTATTTTTTCAAAATACAGATCCCCAAAAAGATACTTTATAAGAGAAGCAAAAATTTCCTCTCGTTTTAAAAGCATACAAAGAATGTCGCTATGGAAATTCTCCCTGTAAAAAACATCAGAAATTGCGGAGAAAATATTGAATTTTAGTTTCTCATCTGTCTTTTGTTTTTCACCGAGAATTTCTTTTATTTTGTCAAATATGTCTTCTATGTCTTTTTCGTTTTCCATTTTATATATCCATTATTTTATTTCCATAAGAAATTTTAACATCTTTTGTTCAATTGTCAACCAATATAGGGGCGGAGCTACGGGCGCAGGGTATGGCTGCCAATGTTATATAAGCCAATATTTTCAGAGATATTCCTTTATTTTAAGCGCTATTTGGGCGCAGGCGGTGGCGTCGGAAAGCGCGTGATGGTGGTCGAGCTCAAAGCCGAAATATTCGCAGACTTTGTCAAGCGTCGCGTTTGCCTGGCGGAAGGGTTCGGGCTGCCCCGAAAAGTACTTCCTCGCCCCCCGGCAGGTGCAATAAAATTTATAATTTGGGTACGGCATTTCATAGGCTTCAAAAGCCGCCCTCAGGCACGATTCGTCGAAAGCAGCAAAGTGCGCCACAAGCGGGAAATTGCCGATTTTATCGGATATTTCAGCCCACACATCGGGGAACGCGCATGCCGCGTCGGTGTCGCTTCTGCAAAGCCCGTGGACGCGGCTTAGCGTGTAGAAATTCGGCGTCGGGCGTATCAGGCTGTAAAACGAATCAACAATTTCGCCGCCGCGCACAAACACCGCGCCCACGCTGCAAACGCTGCTTCTTGCGCAGTTTGCGGTTTCAAAATCAATCGCGGTAAAATTAAGCATGCCCATAGTTTTTGACAATTTTTTTGGCGTCTGTGAGGATGTCGCCGCGGATCGACTTCGGCGAAAGAACCTCGATTTCCGAGCCCTGCGAGCGCAGCCAGAACATCAGCTGCCAGGAGTTTCTAACTGTCGCCGAGAGCTGCCATTTGCCGTTGGCGAATCGAAGTTTTTGGTCGGGCGAGATTTCGCATTCGCCAAGGTACATTGCAAGCGTCTCGGAAACATTCGCTTTCAGCTTAACAACACCTCCCTGCCCGAACTGCATCGCGCCGCTTTCCAGATATTTTTCAAGCGAAAAGCCCTTGGGGAGTTTTGCCTCTTCCTGCAAAATTTCCGCGGACCTGAAACGCTGCATGGCAAACTGCACTGGGTTTTCGTATTCCCCGATGCTCGCGATAAGATAGGCGCGCGCGCCGCGCTGCACAAAGCCGAGCGGGTTCAGCACGCGCTCCTTTGTCTCCTGCCCGATGGGGTCGTAAACCGCCTTTATTTTGCGGCCGTTTATAAGCGCGCTCTGCACATTTTCCAAGACCGCGCTTTTTACGAAAGGCAGCGACGTCGGCAGCGAATCGGGGATATACCGAACCTTGCTGCCGAGCCTCGAAATCGGCAAATTATCGAGAGCCGCGAGCTTTTTGCGCGCCGACTTGAAGCGCGGCTCGAGCGATTTCAGCATAGAGACAGGCAGCACGCTTTTCAAGACGTCCTCGGCAAGCGCAAGCGACACCGCCTCTGAAATTTCCACCCCGCCGAATTCGCAGCCGATGTCGCGTATCCAGTACCAGCCGAAGGGTGCGGAATCTTCGGTCGAGGCTATCGGGAAAATCAGCGACAGGTCGCGCAAATCGCGCTCAACCGTGCGCTTCGACACGTCAATGCCCGCGTACGAAAGCTTGGCGACAAGCTCGGCGGCGGTGATGCCCGGGGCTTTTTTGGGAATCATTTTGAGCATTTCCCACTGCCGCGCCAGAGTGTTATTGTTGTTGTTTTTCGGCATAAAAAATCCTTTTGCTTTTTATGAAAACAATTTTTCAAAGAATTGCGACAAAATACGTCGCCCGCCCGCAAAAAAAATTTCCCCGCGCCGCGCGAAATTCTCCCCGCCCCAGCCCCACAATGCGCCTAAAAACTTTAATCTTCCGGCTTGTCCGAATTTTCAAGATCGCAAGACTTGCAAGGCTCTTCGGCGGGCGGCGGGGCGGAATCGCCGTTTTGCGAAAAATCCCACAGCGTGCATTCCTGGCAAAACCAAATCGCAAAATACAGCGCGCAAACGCAAATTCCCTCCAATACTGCCGACATAAAAAATCCTTTCTTTAAATTTGCATGAATTCTAAACCTCCTGCGCGACAAAGTGCGCCGCGGCAAATTTTTACGCATTCGCGCGGGCGCGACGCATTTTGACGCGCCCATTCCGCAAAATACCGCCATGAATTTTTTTGCGCTGCCCGAATTAAAAGATTTTCCGCAGAACGTTTTCCCTCTGCCGCTGGGATTGTCGGACGGCGGCAAATGGATGGTTGCAGATTTTTTCAAGGCGCAACACCTCTTAATTGGCGGCGGCGCGGGCAAAATATATTCTTACCTGAATTTCCTCATAAAATTTTTCGCGTCGAAATACTCCCCCGAAGAGTTGAAGCTTTGCATAAACGCCCATAAAAAAGACGCGTTCGCCTGCGCCCAACCCCTGCCCCATTTGCTCGGCGGCAAAATAAACATAACCGCGCCCGAAATACTTGCGGGCTCTCAAAATCTTTACCGTACTTACCGCGACAGGCACAACTTGCTCGCAAAAGAAAATCTGGATTTTTTCAGACACAACAAAACGCGCCCCCAACAAAAGCTGCCGCTTATTGTTTCAATCACCTTCGACTATTCGCGGCTGCCCGCGCGAAAGACTAACGAAAATCTCGCCTGCGCTTTGGCATGCAAGGCGTTTTACGCAAAAAACACGGGAGTTTTTTTGATAGTCGCCGCGTCCAACTATGCGGAGGAAACCATTTCAAGAGATGTGTTCGACGCCTATTTTCCCTCGCGAATGTCGTTTTGCGGCAAAATCAAAAATCCGAGAAACAGCGTTTTGATTGAATCGAATGCGGACGCGGATATTTCTGAAAGCCAATGCGTGTTTCTGCATGCCGGCAAAGGCGGCAGAATCATACAAACCCTGCAAACTCCAAATTATGAATAGCAAAGAACATATACTTATAAACGGCGGGCGCAGGCGGCTGCGGGCGCGCAAAGCCGCGCTTGACGCGCAGTTTAAATTTACGCCCGAAAATACCGCGAAAATAAAAGAGATAAACGCTGCGCTTCTTCGCAAGTCGCACGAAATATTCGACAAGGCTCTCTCCGCAAAACACGTATTGGAAACGGCGCTAAAAAACGGAAAAAGCCCATTTGTTTTAGACGGCGAATACGAAATTTTGGGCGAAATTTCCATAGAAAGCGACCGTGAAGAGCTAACCGACATCATTCTGCGCCAGCCGCCCTATTCCATCTCCCTCTGCGCCGCCGACACCCCCGACAGAGTTTCAATTCTCATGGAAGAGGATAATTGGGATATCGAGATTTTCAAGCCGCTCAGCAAATATTCAATCCACATATGCCATGCCATGCACCACTTCTTTTGCGACGGATTTTTTGCGCTGCCCGACACCGCCCTGATAAGCGCCTGCGACATCCAAATTTCCCTCACAATCCAATCGTAAAAATACAAAAAAGCTTTACTTTTGCGCAATACGCTGTATAATAAATTTTAACTAAACAATAATTAAAAGGATATACAATATGCCAAAATATCGTAACACTCAAGAATATCGCAATAAAATTGATCAAGTTTTCAAAGAAACAAAAGACGAAGATTTTTGGGGGCTCTACAAGGAAGATTTTATAAATTACAAAACCTTTGAATTGCGAAAATATTACGCAGAATATATCTCAAAAAATATCCTTACTATAAAAGAAAAATTCCAAAAAAAAGATCCTGTAAAAAGAAAACCTAGAGGTAATAATACTTATTTCTTAGATCATTCAGAATGTAAAGTTAATGAATCTGAGCGCGAAGAAGAGAATTTCGTCAAAGAAATAGTGATCAAGAGGCGCAAGATAAGAAAATTGGGAATACCCTTTTATTTTCAACTTCCGATAAAAGACGAGCAGAAATCGGACAAGGGAAAGAGCGATTACGGCAAAATTGATCTCCTGACATATACGGGGCGAGGAACCATTTATATAGTAGAAGTAAAGTATGCAGATTCCGAAGAATCCGCGCTTAGAGCTATTCTTGAAATTGCCGCATATTACCATCTGCTGGGAGGAAAAGAACCTAGAGAAGAAGACTCAGGTATTAGCAAAATCTTAAAAGAAGCCAACGGCAAAAGATTCATATATAAAGATTCAGAATACACCGTAAAAAACGCAAAAAAAATAAAGATGGCTGTGTTGTTTTTTGAGGGCACAAAACCCGCAGAAGATGTAAAAAAAATAAAAGAAATCAAAAAAATTGCGAAAGAATTAGATGTAAAAATCGTCGTGGCAGACCCCGAAGAATTGGGTCTAACATCAAAATAGCAAAAAAGCTCACAGTAAATTTACACGCAAATATCCCCGGCGCAGGTAATGGCGCGGGGGTATTTTTCTTTGAATTTTTCGGGCGCGTTTGTGTGGAAAGGCACCAGTTTTTTCGGCGAAAGCGCGTCTATAAAATCAAACAGCTCCTCGCGCCCGATATGCCCGCTTGCGTGGATTTTGCTGAAAACATTGCCCGCCTCAAGCGCTTGGTAGCGCCCGAGCGGGTCGAACTTTTTATCCATATAGCCGCTCCACATCGAATATATTATGTTTGCCCGCTTCATGCGGCATTCTTTCATAACCGCCTCGATTTGGTTTGTCTTAATCAAAAATTTCCCGGGGGCTGCGGCAATCTCTTCCAAGGTTATGCCAATCCCGCGCGAATAAACCAAACTTCTGAAATCGCGAACCCCGAGAATGTCCATGGATTTTTCTAGTAATTTTCTATGGCGGGCAAAAATTTCGCCGCGCGACAAAACGCGCACGTCGCTCCACGTCATTTGCGGAACTTTCGCGCCAAGCTTGCCCATCTGCCAAAGAATAAGGGCGGTATAAATATCGCAGACAAAAACGCGCCCGCATTTTTTGCACGCCTTGTAAATGCTTACAATCCTGTCGA
>JAGBOM010000070.1 GCA_017633865.1 Opitutales bacterium | reverse complement strand
GGCTTTGGGCGGTTTGTGCGGACGAATGTTTTTTGCGTTCGTTTGGAGCTTTTCAAACATCCGCATGATTGCCTCGGCGTAGTACTCGTGCCCGAGGGGCGCGGGGTGGGTGCCGCCGAATTCGTGCCAGTTTAGCTTTTGCGCCTTCATGGCGTCGGTTATGGCGGAGATGAAGTCTATTGACGGAATTTTGTAGCGCTTGCAGACCTCTTCTTGGTTGGTGTAGACTTCGGGGGTAAGGCCGAGCATTTTTTCGTCGCGGGTGGGCTCGTAGATGAAGTGCAGGTACACAATGTCCATATTCGGGTTGGCCTTCAAAGCGCGGGAAATTACGCCCTCTACGCCCTTTATTTGTTCGTCTTTTTTAAAGCCGTTTGTGTGGTCGTTTACGCTCGCCTCGAAGAATAGCAAGTCGGGCTTGGCGGTTTTTAGCATGTCGCTTTCAAGGCGGAAGGCGTGCGGAGTGGAGCCTGTAGATGCGATTCCGGCGTCGATAAAATTGAACTTTGTGTTCGGGTATTTTGCCTGGAGCCTTTGTTTTACAAGGTCGCGCCAGCCCGTCATTTCGGTAATCGAGCCGCCCAAAAACGCGACTGTGGCATTTCCGCTTTCAAACTTTATGCGGGAGTTGTCGAGGCTTCCCCGCAGGTTCATATATTTTGAGAAGTCGAAGTCGACAAGCGGCTTTTCTATAAAGTTTTCCGCGGATTTGAGGTATTTTGTTTTGTCGTAGCCCGGCTGGTTTTGAATGATGAAATCGACTATCGGGGCGGGGTCTTTGAGAGAGTGGGGGTGGTGGCCGACGCCTTTTTTTGTTATGAGCTCGATTTTCCCGCCAAGGCGTTCGTATTCGCGCTTTAAGACAAGCGAGTTTTTTTCCATCGGCACGACGGTGTCGGCGTCGCCGCAGACGCTCAAAATGGCGACTTTGTTTTTTACCATAACCTCCAGATTGTTAAGCGGCTGGAAGGGCGCAATTTTTTCCGCAAAATCGGCTTCTGTCGCGCCCCACTTTTTCAATGCGTTTTCGTTGAAGGAGTCGTCGACGTTGACGGCGAGAAGGTCGCAGACGGGGGCGTCGAGGTAGAGCACCGAGGCGCACTCGGGGTAAGTGGAGGCGAAGCGCAAAGAATAGTATCCGCCGCGGCTCATGCCCTCAAAGGCTGCTTTTTTTGAGAATCCGTAGAGAGTTGTCATATAGTCGTAAAATAGCTTGCCGAACTCGACAAACTCGGGCGCGCCGCAGTCGTTTGTAAGGTCGAGATAAACGACGTGCCAGCCCAAATTAAGAAGGGCGATGTCGGTCTGCGGCTCGTGGCCGAAGAATGCCGGGCGCAAAATCCACGGCTTTGATGGCGCGGCAAGCTTGGGCTCCACAACTATCATTTCCCTTGTGATTTTTCCGTTTGAAAATTCTCCCTTGCGCAGCAAAAATCCGTTCCAAAGCTCGGCCTTGCCCATGAAGGCGCGCTTGGCGGGAGGCGGCGGAGTCTTGCCCAAAATCTTTGCGGCGGCGATTTCGGCGAGTAAGTCCGCGCCGGCGTTATTGGGGTGCACGCCCTCTGCGTAGAGCTCAAACCGCGCGAATGTCGGGTTGTAAAAATCTATGATTTCCAGATTTTTTTCCTTCGCGATTTTATCGACAGCCGGCATTACTTTGAAGCGCACGCAGGGGTCGTTTATGCCCCAGCACATGCGCGTTACGCAGACGGGGTAGGCGAGGTAGATTTTCGGCTTCGAGGGCAGGGCTTGCAGAGTTTCTACCATCGCTTTCATGTCGGCTTCAAATTCTGCGAAGTGGACCATATTTTGCGGCTTTGTGTCGTTCGTGCCGAGCTTAATTATGGCGATGTTCGGGTTGAAT
>JAGBOM010000069.1 GCA_017633865.1 Opitutales bacterium | reverse complement strand
TTGCAGCAACGCTTAAAATGCGCCAAAAGCCTCCGCCTAAAAAGACATGAGGCGCGACAACGCCGTAGAATAGCACTTGATTGTGTTAGCGATGACCTCGTCCGGCAAGACCGGCCCCGGCGCCTGCTTGTTCCAGTCGAGCGTTTCAAGCCAGTCGCGCACGTACTGCTTGTCGAAAGACGGCTGCGATTTGCCCTCGCAGTATTGGTCGGCAGGCCAGTAGCGGGAGGAGTCGGGGGTCAGAACTTCGTCGATAAGGTAGATTTTGCCGTCTTTATCTTTGCCGAACTCAAACTTGGTGTCCGCCAAAATAATACCGCACTCGGCGGCCTTTTTGTGCCCCATTTCGTAGAGCTTTATGGCGGCGGACTTTATCTGGCTAAACGCGCTTTCGCCGAGGAGCTCTTTGCATTGGGCGTTTGTTATTGGCATGTCGTGCCCCTCTGCGGCCTTTGTGGTGGGGGTGAAGAGCGGGGAGGGCAGCCTGCCGCTTTCCTTCATGTTTGCGGGGAGATCGAATTCAAAGAGCTTGCCTGTGGATTTGTATTCCTTCCAGCCGCTGCCGGCAAGGTAGCCGCGCACGATGGCCTCAATAGGCATGGGCCGGAGCTTTTTTACTATCATGGAGCGGTCGATTAGCTCCGGAAAGTCCTTTAAAAGCTCCCTTATGCGCGCGTCGTGGTTTTCGGGCAGGTGCGTCGGCATGATTTTTTTCGCCTGCTCGAACCACCAAAGGCTGATTTGCGTTAGCAAAACGCCCTTGCCGGGCACGCCGTTTGGCATAATTACGTCGAAGGCGGATATGCGGTCGGTGGCGACAATCAAAAGCTCGTCGCCCAAGTCGAAGTTTTCGCGGACTTTGCCTGTCGAGACCTTCTTAAATGGGAGATTCTCGACGCTCATCAGCGCTTTTTTGGGGAGATTGAATTTCATATCCGTAAAGACTTAATATTTTGCCAAAAAAATCAACACTTTTTCAAATATTGTTCTTGCGATTTTCGCGCAATTATTTTGACATACGAGTATGGAAAAACGAGCACTCATCTCCGTTAGCGACAAAACGGGCATAGTTGAATTTGCGAAGGCGCTTAGCGCCGAGCACGGATACGCGATTTTATCGACGGGCGGGACGGCGAAGCTCCTCGCCAAAGAGGGCGTGCCCGTCACCGAGGTGAGCGACTATACCGGATTCCCGGAAATGATGAACGGCCGCGTAAAAACCCTCCACCCGAAAATCCACGGCGGCCTCCTTTGCCTAAGGGACAATCCCGACCACATGAAGCAGGCCGAGCAAAACGGCATAGGCATGATAGACATGGTCGTCGTAAACCTTTACCCGTTTGAGGCGACTGTCGCAAAGAGCGGCTGCACCCTTGAGGACGCAATCGAAAATATCGACATCGGCGGGCCCTCGATGCTGCGCAGCGCCGCCAAAAACCACAAGGACGTAACCGTCGTTTGCGACTCGGCCGACTACGGCAGAGTTCTTGCGGCCTTGAAAAACCCGGAGGAATTAAAGAGCCTGCGCAAGCTTCTCGCGCTAAAGGTTTACCAGCGCACCGCGGCCTACGACACCGCAATCGGCAACTACCTCCAGCAAAAATACGCCGGCGGGCTTCCCGAAAAGATGAACATTTCTATGCCGCTTGTCCAAAAAATGCGCTACGGCGAAAATCCGCACCAGTCCGCCGCGCTTTACGGAGACTTCGGCAAATACTTTAAGCAGCTGCAGGGCAAGGAGCTTTCCTACAACAACATTGTCGACAT
>JAGBOM010000068.1 GCA_017633865.1 Opitutales bacterium | reverse complement strand
AGAGCCTGCTGGACGCCCTCGCCGCCCACGTCTCTTGTTATGGAGACGTTCTCGGTTTTGCGGCCGATTTTGTCGATTTCATCTATATAGATAATGCCGCACTGGGCGCGCTCGACGTCGTAATCGGCCGCGCGCAGAAGGTTTAGGACGATGTTTTCGACGTCTTCGCCTACATAGCCCGCCTCGGTGAGGGTTGTGGCGTCGCCAATCGCGAAGGGAACGTCGAGCATTTTCGCGAGCGTGCGCGCCAAAAAAGTTTTGCCGCTACCTGTCGGGCCAATCAATAAAATGTTGCTCTTTTCGACCTCGACGCTTTCAAGCCCGCGGAGCTTTCCGCTGATTTCGGGATTTTCCTCGGCGAAGCGCGGGTTTTGCATTTCGAGCTGGAGCTTGAGGCGCTTGTAGTGGTTGTAGACCGCTACGCTCAAGACCTTTTTGGCCTCGTCCTGCCCTATTATGTATTCGTCGAGGGCGCTCTTGATTTCGGACGGGTTTTTAAGCTCGAAGCTGAGCATGTCGCGAACCTTTTCGGAGGCGAACTCCTTTGCGCGGATTTCGATTACGTTATGAAGCGCCTCTATGCACGAGGGGCAAATCAGCACGCCGTCGCGCCCCGCGATAAATCCGCCCGCCTGGCTTTTGTCTCTGCCGCAAAAGCTGCATCTGGGCTCGTCGGGAATGTCAGCCATGGGTTATTTGCCGGGTTTGGATTCTATGACGCGGTCGACAATGCCGTATTTGAGGGCGTCGGCAGCCGACATGAAAAAGTCTCGGTCGGTGTCGCGCTCAATCTGCTCTACGGACTTGCCCGTGTTTTTCGCGAGGATTTCGCTGAGCGTCTTGCGCCAGCGCAAAATTTCGTTCGCGGCTATGGTGATGTCGGAAGCCTGCCCGCCCGCGCCGCCGCGAGGCTGGTGCATCATGACTCTCGAATTGGGCAGAGCGTAGCGCTTGCCCTTGGCGCCCGCCGAAAGCAGGACTGTCGCCATGCTCGCGGCCTGCCCCACGCAGTAGGTTACGACGTCGCAATTCAAGAAGTTCATGGTGTCGAAAATCGCCATGCCCGCGGTCACGGAGCCGCCGGGGCTGTTTATGTACATATGGACGTCCTTTTTGGGGTCTTCCATCTGCAAAAACAGAAGCTGGGCGACAACCGCGTTTGCGACGTAGTCGTCGATGGGCGTGCCGATAAAGATGATTCTGTCTTTTAAAAGGCGCGAATAGATATCCCAAGTGTGCTCGCTTCTTCCGTCGCGCTCAAAAACGTAAGGCAGGTTGTAGTAGCTCATATTAAGTGGGAGATATCGGAAAAAATCCTTTTTGCAAAAGGTTTATTTTTGGATTTCCTTAACTTCGGCCTTTTCGGCTATAAAGTTGATCGCCTTCTGCAAGAGGGCGTCGGCGCGCATTCTGCTTACGCGGGCGGAGTCCTTCTTGAGCGACTTTATGAGCTCCTCGGGGCGGGTATGGGTGCGGACGGATTCCTGCCAGAGCATGCGGCTCATGTCTTCGTCGTTAACCTTGAGCTTGTTGGCCTTGGCCACCCTGTTTAAAAATATGCGCATTTTAGCCCTCGGCAGAGCGTCGGCGCTTGCGGAGTCGAAAAGCGCCTTCTTGTTCTTCTCCAAATCCTCCTTCGACGCGCCCGAAGACACGAACTGGAGCATCATCTCCTGAAGAATTGCCTGGCGCTCCTCCTCCACCGCGCTTTCGGGAACGGGGAAGTCGACTTTTTCCAAGAGGGCGTCTACGGCCTGCTGGCGCTTCATGACCTCGTTGTGCTGGGTCTTTTCGGCGGTGATGTCTTTTGTCAGGCGGTCGCGGAATTCGGCTTCGTCCTTGTAGCCGAGGTCTTTTAGGAAGGCCTCGTCAACCTCGGGGAGCTTCTTTTCGCGGATTTCCTTTAAAGTCAATTCAAAGACGGCCTTCTTGCCGGCGAGCTTGGCTTCGGGGAAGTCTTTTGCGAACTCCTCCTCCACGGTTTTAGTTTCGCCGACATTCATGCCGACAACGCCCTCGACAACGCTCTTAACGCCCGGGACGTCCGTATTGCCGGCCTCCTCCCAAGTGCCCTCCTGCTTGCCGTACATGGCGGGGCGCTCCACAAGCTCGTTAATCGAAACGCCGTCAACCTTGCCCTCGTAGCTTACCTGCACGAAGTCGCCCTTTTGGGCGGGGCGGCCTTCGATTTTGTCGTACTTGGCGCGCTGGTTGCGGTAGAAGTCCACAGTCTTTTGGACTTCGTCGGCCGTGGCCGCCGCGGGGGGAAGCTCCACCGTCGTTTTGTAGTCTTCGGGGAGCTTTACTTCGGGATAAATGTCGGCGGTGAATTCAAGGCTTGCGCCGTTTGCGTCTTCAATGTCGCCGTGCTTCAAATCGACAACGCTAAAAATGTCAAATTCCTTAATCGAGTTCAGCTTTTCGACGGCCTTGCTTGTAACGGCGCGCTCCAAAGACGCCTTGATGTCGGAAGCGTAGCGCTTTTCAATCATGGCCTTGGGGGCTTTGCCCGGCCTAAAGCCCGGGATTTTTGCGTAGCGGACAAATTCGGCGACAACGCCTTCCTTTTCCTTTGCGATTTCCGCGGCGGAAAAAGCCGCAGTTATTTTTTTTCTCGTGTCGCTGACAGTTTCAATATTTGTCTTCATAGTTGGAAATTTTTAAATGTTAAGAGTTCAAAGATAGAGCTTTGCCCGACGCGGTCAAGCATTTATAGGCTTATTATCCGGACATTTTTTATTTTTTTGAAAATTTTGGCCGCCGCGCCGAAACAATAAAGCAGCCGCCGGCAACCCCCGCGCTCAAAAAATCCGATGCCGCCCGCGCCGTAACAAAAAAATTCCCGCCCCGCAAAAAAGACAGCGGGCTTCCGGTTTCCCGAAAAGCCCGCTTTTTATTTATGCAGAATTTTGACCTCTTTTTTAATCGAAAAATTTGGGAAAAACTTTCCGTATTTTTCCGATTTTTAGGAAAATTTTTAGCGGGCGCGCAAAAATCCGCCAAAAATTTATCGGCTCTATTCCCGCATAAAAAATCTTAGTAGGATTTTGCGAAAACGACCCTGCGTTTGCTGGGCTTGCCCGTAAATATGCAAACGCCGTCCTCCTCCTCCGCGTCGAGCGGAATGCAACGCACTGTTACTTTCAGGTCTTTGCGCAGCATATCCTCGACCTCGGCGGAGCCGTCGTAGTGCGCGAGGGCGAAACCGCCGTGGATTTCGGGCTTCTTTTCGTTTTTGGGCGTAAAGAAGGCGTAGAAGTCCTCTTTCGAGTCTATTTTTACGGTGTTTTCCCCGCGGTATTTCAGGGCGCGGGCGAAAAGATTTTTTTGGATTTCGCCAAGCGTTTCCGCAACGGTTGCGATAAACTCCGCGCGCGGCATAGACTTTTTCGAGCCGTCGTCCCTGCGGCCGACAAAAACGGAATCGCTTGCGATGTCGCGCGGGCCGACTTCAACTCTCAAAGGAACGCCCTTTTTAATCCAGCTCCAAGTTTTTTCGCCGCCGCGAATGTCGCGGGCGTCTATTTCAACCTTAAGCGGCTTGCCGTCGTAGTTTTTTGCCATTAGCGCGGCTCGGAGATTTTCGCAATACTCCATGACGCCCGCCTTGTCGGCGTCGCTTCTAATTACGGGCAAAATTACGACATGCAGGGGCGCAAGCCTCGGCGGGAGAACGAGCCCGTCGTCGTCGGAGTGCGTCATAATCATGCCGCCGATAAGCCTTGTTGAAACGCCCCAGCTGGTGGTCCACGCGTATTCCTGCGAGCCGTTTTCCGAAAGGTAGCGTATGTTGCTCGCCTTTGCGAAATTCTGCCCCAAGAAGTGCGAAGTCCCCGCCTGGAGAGCCTTTCTATCTTGCATCATAGCCTCGATGCAATAAGTGGTAACGGCTCCCGGGAATTTTTCGCCCTCGGTCTTTTGGCCGCAAATTACGGGCATGGCCATGTAGTTTTGGGCGAAGTCCTCGTAAACCTTGAGCATTTTGTTGGTTTCGGCGACGGCCTCTTCGCGCGTGGCGTGGGCGGTGTGCCCCTCTTGCCACAAAAATTCCGCGGTTCTAAGAAAGAGCCTCGTGCGCATCTCCCAGCGGACGACGTTCGCCCACTGGTTTACGAGTATGGGCAAATCGCGGTAGGACTGAACCCACTTCGAGTACATCTCGCCGATGATTGTTTCGGAAGTCGGGCGCACAATTAAAGGCTCCTCAAGCGGGGAAGCCGGAACGAGCTTGCCCTCGCTATTAAGCTCAAGGCGCGAATGGGTTACAACCGCGCACTCCTTGGCAAATCCCTCCACATGCTCCGCCTCCTTTTCAAGATAGCTAACCGGGATAAACAGCGGGAAATACGCGTTCTTATGCCCCGTATCCTTAAACATTTTGTCGAGGGCGCTCTGGATGTTTTCCCAAAGGGCGTAGCCCCACGGCTTTATCACCATGCAGCCTCTCACGGGGCTGTTTTCGGCGAGGTCTGCGGCCTTTACGACCTGCTGGTACCATTCGGGATAGTCCTCGCTTCTGGCGGGGGAGATTGCGTTCTTTTTTTCTTTTGCCATGGCGGGGTTAGCCTATGTATTCTTTGTCAATCCACTTGCGCAAGACCGCGGGAACTTTTACGCGGCCGTCGCCTGAAATGTTGTTTTCCAAAATCGCCGCCAAGACTCTCGGAATCGCCAAGCCCGAGCCGTTGAGCGTGTGCACGAACTGCGCCTTGCCGCCGTCCGCGGGGCGGTAGCGTATGCCCGCGCGCCTCGCCTGAAAGTCCGTAAAGCAGGAGCAGGACGAGACTTCGAGCCACTTCTGCTGGCCGGCCGCCCATACCTCCAAGTCGAACTGCTTGGCGTGCGGAAAGCCGATGTCGCCGGTGCAGATTAAAAGAACGCGGTAAGGCAGCTCGAGCATTTGCAGAATCTCCTCGGCATTCTT
>JAGBOM010000067.1 GCA_017633865.1 Opitutales bacterium | reverse complement strand
GACTACTCAAAGTTTGAAAGCCGCGCCCAGATTGACGTTTCAAGCGCGGACGTTTCCGATTTTATCGGCGGCGTTCCCGAATTTTCAGTCGTATCGATGTCGGATTTGAATTTCGACTCCAAACTAAAAAACGCCTCGCTTAAAATTTCGGCAAACGCCGAGGCCTCCGAGCTTTCAAGAATTTCAAAAAATCTCTCAAGCGTAAAATCCGCAAGGCTCTCCGCCGAAATTTCGGCCTCGAAAACGGGCGGGAATTTCACGCTCGCAAACGCCGAAGTCTCGGTTTCGGCAAACGGCGAATCCGTGTTAAGGCTCAAAAACTCCAACTCGTTTTCGTTCTCGAAAAGCGGAATCGCAAACCTTGCCGACGGGCGGCTTGTCGAGATTGAAACGGCGAATATCCCGCCCGAAATTGTCGAAGCTTTTTTGGGCGGAATATCATTGAGCTTCCAAAGCCTGCCCGCGAAATTCGCGCTCGCAAAGCTGGGCGAAAAATTCGAGCTGCAAACCGAAAAGCCGCTTGCGCTTAAAAATTTCACGCTAATTAAAGACGGCAAAACCCTCGCAAGCGGAGTCTCGCCAAGCATTTCTTTGGAGGGGGCTACCGACCTGAAAACCGCAAACGCATCGCTTTTGTTGGAGCTAAAACGCGGAGAGCCCGAAAGCTTTAAGGCGTCGCTATCGGCGGCTTTAAACGCCGACAAATCCGCGGACTTTAAAATTCTTGCAAACGGCCCGCTCGAAAGCCTCGCGCAGGGGTTCTCGCCGGACGCGCGGGTTCCGAAGTGCGCGGTAAATTCCGAAATTTCGGCGTCGCTAAAAAACAATGTTCTCGCGGTAAAAAGCGCGGGCTTAAAACTGCTTGACGGCGGAAAGGCAATCGCCGACTTTTACGCGCAAAAAGAAATTTTGCTCGACGCAAAAAGCGGCAAAATCCTTTCCTACCCGGTAAGAATCGAAATGTCGGCGGACGACGCTCCGTTTGCCGCTTTCGCGCCGTTTGCGGGGGGAATTGGCGCGGACAGATTTTCGCTTCGCCTAAATTTAGACGCCGAAAGCGGGGACGCGGCAAGCCTGCTTGGGCTCATAAAAATCTCGAACGGCTCGTACGCCCCTGAAGGGCGCGCGATGTTTGAAAATTTGGACGCTTCGGCGAATGTCGATTTTAGGCTTAACAAAAAAAATCTCTCGGCAAAAATCGCCGGATTAAAAGTCTCGCAGGGCGCGGGCGACATTTTTTCTGCGGACGCGGAGCTTGCGGCCGGTTTAAATTTCGAGAATCCTAAAATCTCGAAAATCGAAAAGTTCAAGCTTTCGGCGGGCGCGTCTTTGCCCTCGGTTTTGGCCCAGCCCGCGCTTAAAAAGTTCGACAACGCGCATTTTGGAACCGCAAAAATTTCGGCGGAATTCGGCGGCGAAAACGAGGCCGTTGCCGACATAAGAATCGACAACTTAAAGCCCCGCACAATGCGCGAAAGCGTTGACGTCGTTCTCGCGAAAATAAAAGCCCGCTTCGGCTCCGGCGAAATCGGGCTCCCGCAAAGCGCGGAACTTTCGTTTGAATCGGAATCGCCAAGGGGCAAGACTTCCGCCCTCGCCTCGGCGCGGGAAAAAGGCGGCGAAGTCTTTATAAACATTGCCGCGGACGCCGTCTGCGCGGACGATATCTTGATTTTAAAAACCGCATTTGAAAACAAAATCGCAAGCCAATACCCCGCCGCAAATTATTCGGCAAGCGGCGCTAAAATAAGAATCGCGAGGCCTAAGGAGGCTCTGGCGGCCTCCGCCGCAAAAAGCACCGAGCCCCCGCCCGAAAGCGCGAAATCCGCAACGCCCCCCGCGAAGGCCCCGTGGGATTTCGGCAAGACCGCAAACATGAACGCTGCCGTAAAAAGCGCGGTTTACGAAGGCAGGGAGTATCTAAAAAACCTTTCGGCGGAGGCGAAAATCGAGCCCAAAAAAATAGAGCTAAAAAAATGCTCCGCCGAGATGTTTGAACGCCCCGCAAGCGCGGAATTTTCCCTCTCTTTTTCGGGCGCGGACGGATACCTGCTCGAAAGCTCGAGCCTGAAAATTTCGGATTTTCAAATTGAAAATCTTTTAAGCCCCAACGGCGCGGGCGAATATTTTTTGGAGGGAGACTACACGCTTTCGGCCTCTGCAAAGGGCGCCGGGCGGGGCGCCGAAGAACTCCTGAAAAACGCGGACGCGAACTTCGAGCTATCCTCCAAAAACGGGAAGCTGCGCCTTATAGACAAATCCACAAACGTAGGCCGCATAAGCTCGGTGGGCAGCGCCCTTTTAAAAATTTCCGCCGCGTTTTTAAATGAAAAAGTAAACGAGCTCGGGGCTGTCGCGCAGCTGGCCGACATGCTGCAAACCCTGCAAATTTCCGACTTGAAAATTTCCGCCGCGAAAAAAGGCGACTCAATCGAGTTTGCCGACGCGCGGATTTTCGCCCCGCCGATTCTCCTAAAAATGGGCGGGAAAATCGAGGGCTTCGACCCGATGAGAGCCTCGGAGGCGCGGATTTACGCGCCCGTCGAGATGTACGCGCAAAACGGCGAAATCGGGAACCTTCTCAAAAAAATCGGCTTCGGGCAGGCGGCGGGCGGGCAATATGTGGCGGGCCCCAAATTTGAAATTTACGGCAGCCTGCTCGAGCCGAAGAACAACCTGCTCGAAGTTCTTTCGGACTCGTTCAAAAACTTTTCAATCAAACTCCGCCGCGAATAATTTATGAAAAAGACTTCAACAAGAGATTTCATCCAAAAAAAAGGCGCGGAAAAAATCGCCGTTTTAACCGCCTACGACGCAATCTTCGCGCGGCTTGCCGACGACGCGGGCGTCGACGCGATTTTAGTGGGCGACTCCGTCGGCAACACCTTTATGGGGCACGCCTCGACTATCCCCGTAAGGCTTGAGGACATGTTCCACCATGTCGCGATGGCCGCGCGCGCAAAGCCAAAGGCGATGCTCATTGCCGACCTGCCCTTCGCCGTCTGCCACTACTCTTTCGACAGGCTTTTGGACGCCTGCGCCGAATTTATCAGGCTGGGCGCCGACGCCGTAAAAATCGAGGGCGGAGCCTCTCTTGCCGAAAAGCTCTCCCGCCTTGCCAACGCGGGCATTCCCGTAATGGCGCACATAGGCCTGATGCCACAGCAGCTTATGAAAACGGGCGGTTACAGAACTTTCGCCAAGACTCCCGAGGAGCGCCGCGCCCTTGTTGCCGACGCCAAAACGCTCGAGCGGGCGGGCGCGTTTTCGATAGTGATTGAGAAGGCCGACCCCCTCGCCGCGAAAGAGGCGACCGAAAGCGTGTCAATCCCCACAATCGGCATAGGCTCGGGCCCTCACTGCGACGGGCAGGTGCTGGTCTCGACCGACGTTCTCGGCCTCGGCGACTGGATTCCGGCCTTCGCCAAAAAGTACGCGGATTTGCGCGGCGAATCAATGCGGGCTTTTTCGGGTTTCGTCTCCGAAGTCAAAAGCGGGAAATTTCCCGAATAAAACATGGCGGAAACCGTCCCGCAAAAGATGTACGAAGTTAAGAAGTCCGAAATTCACGGCTTCGGGCTTTTCGCCTCGCGCGACATCAAAAAGGGCGAGCGCGTCTTAAAGTATTTGGGCGAGAAAATTTCAAAGGAGGAGTCCGCCCGCCGGGGATTGGAGCAGGAGCGCAAGGCAAAGCGCAGCGGCGAAGGCGCGGTTTACATTTTCGAGCTCGACGGCGAATTCGACATCGACGGCAATTTTGAATACAACGACGCGCGCTTTATAAACCACGCCTGCTCAACGAACTGCGAGGCGGTTTGCGAGGGCGGCGAAATTTGGTTTTTCGCGAAATGCGACATCAAAAAGGGCGAGGAGCTTTTGTACGACTACGGATACGCCCTGGAGCATTTTTTCCGCCACCCGTGCAGGTGCGGCAAGCCGAACTGCGCGGGCTACATCGTGGCGGAGGCGGACAGGCTAAAACTTAAAAAAATCCTCGCCAGAACCCGCAAAAATAAGCGCGCCCGCCCCTCGGCAAAGCGCGGCTAATCCGCAATCCTTCTTTGCGCCAAAAAGCTCGCGGCGAAGCTTACGGCGGTTGCGGCGAGCGCCCAGACGAAGAAGTTGAAAAAGCCCGCCCTCTCCAAAATCGCGCCCGAAACCGCCCCGGGCAGAACAAGCCCGAGCGCCATAAGCCCCGTGCAGACGGCGTAAAACGCGGTCTTAAACTCCCCGCTCGAGGCCTCGATAAGGTACATCATGTACCCCGCGAACCCGAAGCCGTAGCCGAACTGCTCGACGCAAATTCCCGCGCAGGCCACCGCGGGGCTTTCGGGCTGAAAGCGCGCAAGAAGGATATAGACTATGTTCGGCAGATTCATGAAGGCGGCCATTGTCAAAATCGATTTTTTAAGCCCCCTTTTCGAGATGTAAATTCCGCCCAAAATTCCGCCCAAGAAAAGCGCAAGCGGCGCCGCGCTTTGAATCGCCCCGAAAGTTTCAAGCGAATATCCGAGCCCGCCCTCGGCTCTGTCCGCGCGCAAAAATATCGGCACGATTTTGGAAAGCTGAGCCTCGGAGAATCTGTAAAACAAAATGTAAAAGAGGATTATAAAAATGTTTTTCCGCGCGAAAAACCCGACGAAGCACGCCTTGAAATCCGCGTAAAGCGCGGCGGCGGACTCTATCTTTCGGGGGGCGTCCTCGGCGGGGGTTGGAAGAGATTTTTTAAGCGCGAAAACCGCCGAAAGGCACAGCGCCGCGCAAACCGCGAAAGCCCCGCCCCACGCCGCGTTTTTTTCCGCCCCGAATTTGGAGGCGAACGCCCCCGCAAGCCACACAAGCCCGCCTTGCCCCGCGACGACCGCGACCCTGTAAAAAGAGTTTCTAATCCCGACAAAAAACGCCTGCCGCTTTTTGTCCAAAGCCATCATGTAAAAGCCGTCGGCGGCGATGTCGAAAGTAGCGGAGGACGCCGCCAATATCCAGAACGCCGCCGCCGAAACTACTATTCGCTTTTCCGAAAAAGGCGCCAGCGCCAGCGCCGCAAACGCCGCCGCGAAAGCCATAGCCGCCGCCAATATCCACCTGCGCTTGCTTGAGTATCCGTCTACTATCGGGCTCCAAAACGGCTTCAAAACCCAGGGCAAATAAAGCGTGCTTGTAAGCGCCGCCACCGCCGACGGCGAAAGCCCCAAATCCGAATAAAAAACCACCGCCGCAACCGACACCACAACGTTGGGCAGCCCCTCCATAAAATAAAGCGGGGGCAGCCAAAGCCACGGATTTTTAGATTTGCGCATTTTTTGCGGGGGTTAGACAGACTTCCGCCAGTCGACAATCGTGGCCTGCGGGGTTTTGCGCCTGTTCCATCTGTTCCAGGAAAGGTGCATTGCGAAATCCAGCCTCTCTCCCACGGGCGGTATTTTGCCCGCCATTCTCCACGCCACGGCGTTAAGCCAGCCGCCGTTTGCGAGCGGAAACTGGAATTTAAAGTTTTGGCCGCCGCCGAAAATTTCGACGGGCTTTTCGAGCGCTATGTTTTTTATGGCGAAAACGGGCTCCTTGTTGCCCTCGCCGAAGGGGTGGAGCATTTCAAGCTCGTCCAAAAGCTCCATGCAAATGTCTTCGTGGGCGAGCACAAGCGACACGTTAAGCTCGGGCTCGAAGGACACTCCGCTTTCCATCTTTTTGCGGATTACCTCGTTGAGGCGCTTTCTAAAGTCCGCCATTTTGTTCTCCTTTACGGAGACTCCGACGGCCATCGGGTGCCCGCCCCAGCTGCCCAAAAATTCCGTGCAGTGCGAGAGGCAGTCGACCATGTCGCAGCCCGCCACGCTTCTGCCCGAGCCCTTTGTGTAGCCGTTGTCGGTCTCGCCGAAAACGATTACGGGGCGGTTGAATTCGCGGCTTAGCTTGCCGGCTATAATGCCGACAACCCCCGGGTGCCAGTTTTTGCCGAACACGACTATGCAGGGGTCGGCGGAAAGGTTTTCGGCGGAGATTTTTTTCATCGCCTCCTCGAACACGCCGCGCTCGATTTCCTGACGCTCCTTGTTGATGTCGTTAAGCTCGCAGGCCGCCCTGAAGCATGTGGTGAAGTCGTCGCCCAAGAGCATGTCAAGCGGCAGGGAGGCGTCCGCAAGGCGGCCGCTTGCGTTTATTCTGGGCCCGAGCCTAAACGATATGTCTATCGGGGTGATTTCGTCTCCCAAAGAGATTCCGCTTGCCTGAATCAGCGCCTGTATGCCCTTGCGGCGCGTGCTTTTGAGCCTCTTTATTCCGTAGCGGGCGAGTATTCTGTTTTCGTCGACGAGGGGAACGAGGTCGGCGATTGTGCCGAGCGACACAAGGTCGAGATAATCCTTCAAATTCAGCGTGTATGAGCGCGGGTCGCCGCACAGGCGCATCTCCTTTAAAAGCGCGTGTATGAGCTTAAAGACGAGGCCGACTGTGCAGAGGTTTTTCCAGGGGGCGGCGGTGAGGTCGTAAACGTGCGGGTTTACGAGTATGTAGCCGCCCTCGTTTTTGCCCTCTTTTGACTGGTGGTGGTCTACCACAATCAAGTCTATGCCCTCGCTTAAAATATACGCTATTGCCTCGTCGGCGTTGGTGCCGCAGTCGAGCGCCACAAGCAGGTCGGGCTTGCCGTTGGCGAAAGCCCTTTTTAGCGCCACCTTGCTGAGGCCGTAGCCCTCGTCCATTCTGCGGGGCACGAAGTATGTGGGGT
>JAGBOM010000066.1 GCA_017633865.1 Opitutales bacterium | reverse complement strand
TGCGCCGCGTCGGCCTCGGCCATTCCGAAAGACGGGCGCATCGTCATAAAAATCTCGACGGGCTTTTTGAGGTTTTTTATATGCGCGACGCTTTCGGGCGAAAGGGAGTTCGCCATGCTCGACGACAAGTCCCAGCGGTAAAAATGCCTGAACGCCACAAAGTTCAGCCCCGCGAAAAGCAGAGCCGCAAGCGCGATTTGAATCGCGAGGTTCAGCGCGCGGACCTTGTTTACGACTCTAAAATCCTGAAAACTTTTTATAGCCATTACGAAGCCTTGTATTCTGTTATAAGGGACGTCGCGCCCACCAAAACGGCGGCGAGGCTGAAGTAGAAGAAGAACGGGCGGGTGTCCAAAACCGAGCCGGAGAAGTCCTCAAGCGCCTTAAAGGGCTGTACGTACCCCGAGGCCGACTCTATCGCCGCGCTTAAATACTCGCTCGAGACGGGGATTTTCACAATCAGCGCGGGGCCCAAAATCATTATAAAAAGAAGGCAGAAGGCGAGCATTCCCGCAACGAAAGTGGAGCGGGTAAGCGAGCTTGAAAATATGCCGACGGCCACATACGCCGCCCCGCTTACAAAAATGAATACGTATGAGCTAATCAAACTTGAAACCGAAAAAATCCTGTCGTCAATGGCCGCGTGCGAAACCGCGTAGGATGTCATTATCGGGAAGAACGCCGTAAGAACCCACATAAAAACGTACACGAAGTAGCACGCCAAAAACTTCGCCAAAACCAGCTCGAACGCCGACACCCTCGCGGTCAAAACCGCCTGCAGCGTGCCGAGCTTGCGCTCCTCGGCGATGCTGCGCATGGTGAGCATGGGCACCATGAAAAGCACGGGTATCCAAAAGAGCGACAAAAATATTTCGACGGAGTTTTTCGAGTTTTCGGAGCCGAGTTCCTGCAAAATCAAAAAGTAAATCAGCCCCATCAAAAGCGTGAACAAAAACGTCGCCGCGTAGGTCGAGGGCGAGATGAAAAGCGTTTTTATCTGGAAGCGCAAGAGCGCGAAAAATCGTCCCATAAAAAAATCCCTGCTATTTTTTGTTGAAGTCCGCCTCGGTCTCGGAGCGGTTTTGCTCCCAGCTTTTGCGGGTCGCGGCGAGGAAAATGTCCTCAAGCGAGGGCGCGGCGTTTTCAAGGCTTCTTAAGCGAAGCCCCCGCCGCGCGGAAAATTCGCGTATCAAGGCCTCGCCCATGTTTTCCCGCGAGGGCGTTTTAATTTTGAAAAGCGTGTAGCCGCCCTCCTGAGGCTGGGCGTCCGCAACCGACATTTCAAGCCCTACGGCCGCAAACACCGAGGCCATGTCCTCCGCGCCGGCTCTCGCCGAAATCCTGTAAACGCTGCCGGGCATAAACTCGCGCCTAAGCTCCGCGGGGCTGCCGCTTGCGACCACCCTGCCCCCGTTTATTATGAGAGCCCTGTCGCACACAAGCTCGATTTCGGAAAGGATATGGCTGCTTATCACAACCGACATTTTCCCGCGCAAAGAGCCTATAAGCTCGCGTATCGTCAAAATCTGGTGCGGGTCAAGCCCTATTGTGGGCTCGTCCATAATCACGACTTCGGGGTTGCCCAAAAGCGTGTCGGCAATCCCCACCCTTTGGCGGTATCCCTTTGAAAGGTTGCCTATTATTTTGCGGGAGGTAGCCCTGGCAAGCCCGCAAACGTCCAAAACCTCGTCAACCCGCCTTTTGAGCTCCGCGCCGCGCAGGCCCTTTATGCCCGCCCTGTACCGCAAATATTCGGCGATTCTAACGTCCTCGGGCAGCGGGTTGTTTTCGGGCATGTAGCCGATTTTTGAGCACGCCAGAGCCGGGTTGTTCGCTACGCTAACCCCGCAGACGTAAGCCCTGCCGCTCGTGGCGGGCATAAGGCCGGAAAGTATGCGCATGGTCGTGCTTTTGCCCGCCCCGTTGGGGCCCAAAAAGCCCAGAATCTCGCCGGCTTTTATTTTAAAAGACACGTTTTTTACGGCGCGCGCCGAGCCGTAGCTCTTGCACAGATTCTCGGCCACAACCGAATATTTTGCGTCGTTTGCTTCGGATAAGTCCATACGGGAAAATTTCTGCCTGTATTTTTAATAACAAGCCGCGCCGAAAACCCGACAAAACGGCCTCGGCGCGGTTTTTAAGCGCGGCGGGCAAGCCCCGCGGGGGCGCCGCGCAAAAAACATCGTTAAAAAAGCGGGGTTCCCGCGCCTATTCGCCGACCTTCTTGGCGATGAACGCCTTGACGTCGCCGTAGGTTCTCAAAGACTGAAGCTCCTCGTTGGAGATGCTTACGCCCATCGCGCCCTCGACGCAAAGGGCGATTTCGAGCATCGAGATGGAGTCGAGGCTGAGCTCCTCGGCGAGAACCATGTCGTCGGCGGGGTTTTCCAAAAGGCTCTTTTTTTCGGGCTCGACAAACTTTGCGATAATGCCCAGAACGACCGTGGGGATTTTGGAAACGTCGCCGGTTGTTCTAAAGGCGATAGCGGCGTCAATAGTTTCCTGGGAGCAGCGCTTGAGGCTGTCTTTTAAAGATTTTTCTTCTTCGGGTGTAAGTTTTTTAATTTCCATATAAAATAAAAATTGCATATTCCCCTCCAAAATTCAATCATTTATTTTATATAAGAGCGAAATGAACTCCGTAATTTTTAAAGACGCCCGAGAAGCGGGATTTTTGCCCTTTTCAGACCCGAGGGCAAGGCACATAACGGACGTTTTGCGCCTTACAAGCGGCAGCGAAATTTTCGCGGGCATTTTAAACGAAAAGCTCTACAAGACGAAAATCGAAATCGAGGAGGGCGGAGTGCGGTTTTTAAAATGCGAGACCCCTCTCGAAAACCCCGGGCTCTTAAACGCCACAATCTGCGCGGCGTTTTCAAGGCCGCAAATCGCGAAAAGGGTGATGTTTGAGGCGGC
>JAGBOM010000065.1 GCA_017633865.1 Opitutales bacterium | reverse complement strand
CCTTTCTTACGCCGATTTCCCTTATGCGCTCGTTTATGACCGCAAGCATGACGTTCATAATGCCGATTCCGCCCACGAAAAGCGAAATCAGCGCGACCCCTCCGAGGCCGACCTTCCACTGCATTTCCTTGGTCTTGTATTTTTCAAGCTCCGCCTCTTTGGTTTCAACGGCGAAGTCCTGAATGCCGTTGTGGGTTTGGTTGAGGGTGTTTTCAACCTGGTTTACGGCGTCGGAAAGGTATTTTGCGTTTCCCACTTTCATATAGAGGGTGTTTACGCTCCTGTTGCCGCGGTAGCGCATTGCGGCGGTTGTTATGGGTATGTAGATGAGGCGGTTTTTGCGGCGCATTAGGTTTCTGCCGCCCACCATTTTTTCGTAATGTTTCAACACCCCCACTATCTGGTAGAGCGAGCCCTTTATTCTTACGAATTTGCCTATCGGGTCTTCGCCCGGGCCGAAGACCGTCGAGACGTATTCGCTGCCGACAACCGCCACCGACGCGTAGTTTTGCATGTCCATTTCGCAAAGCGACCTGCCTTTTTCGATTTCGAGCTGGCCGATGTCGATATTGTCGCCGAAGATTGCGAACACGGGCATCCACGTTTGCCCGCCCTTGCCGCGCACGCGCTCGTGGCTCACCCAGATTTGCGGGCTGATGTATTCGATAAGCGGCACGGAGTAGCGTATCGCGTAGGCGTCGTCTATTGTGAGGCCTTTTGAGAGGGAGGCGATGTCGGCCTGCTCGTCGGGAACGTCCTGCTTTGTGACCGTTATAAGCTCAATGCCGCCCATTTCCTCGAACGACGCCCTTGAGTCCGCCATCAGGTGCTCAACAACGCTCATCATCGCAACGAGGGCCGCGCAGCCCAAAATTATGCCCACCATCGAGAGCATCGAGCGGATTTTGTGCGACCAAATTTCGCCCAGCCCGTTCGCGATTCCCACAAAGAATTCGTAGATTAAATTCATTGCGCGGCCATGCCTTTCTGCGTAAGGGCGTCTTCAATTATGGCGCCGTCGCTCATGCGGATGATTCTGTGGGCGCAGTTGGCCACCCCCAAGTCGTGCGTAACCATTACTATTGTTTGGCCGCCGCGCACAAGCTCGTCGAAAAGCTCGAGCACCTTTTTGACGTTTTTAACGTCGAGGGCTCCCGTGGGCTCGTCCGCAAAGATGACGCGCGGGCGGTTTACAAGGGCTCTGGCTATTGAAACCCTCTGTCTTTCTCCGCCCGAAAGCTGGTTGGGCACGTGGTTTTGGCGGTGGAGCATTCCGACTTTTTCGAGAGCCTCTCTCGCGCGCCCCTCGGGGTTTTCGATTTTTTCGCGCGAGTACGAGAAGGGCAGCATCACGTTTTTCAGCACGCTAAGCCTCGGCAGCAGGTTGAATGTCTGGAACACGAAGCCGATTCTGTTCGAGCGGTACCACGCGCGCTTGTTCGACGAGATTCTCGAAACGTCCGCGCCGTCGAAAATTATTTTGCCGCTTGTGGGCGTGTCCATAAAGCCCAGTATGTGCATCAATGTCGACTTGCCCGAGCCCGACGCCCCCAAAATTACGGCGTAGTCGTTTTCCCTTATTTTTAAGTCGACGTCCCGCAGGGCGCGCACGTCCTCGTTGCCGAGCCTGTATGTTTTGCTTAGCTTTTGCGTCTCCAAAATGACGGGTTTTTCGGGCATGGGCTTTCCGCTATTTAGAGGAGGGCTTTGCGGCGTCGGAGCCGTCGAAATCGACAATCGGGCTATTGTGGTCGAAGTTCTTTTTGGGGTAGGAAAGGGCGATGGTTTCGCCCTCCTTAAGCCCGCGCTTTATTTCGACGTAGTGGATGTCGCTAATGCCTATTTCCACCCTGCGCTTCTCCCACGAGCCGTCTTCGCGCCGCGCAAAAACGTACTTTACGTTGCCGTCGGAATACACCGCCGAGAGCACCACCGCGCAGACGTTTTCGGCGGAGCTAATCGGAAACTCAACATTCGCGCTTATGCCCGAGCGGATTTTTGTGCCGTTTGCCTGGAACGCCACCTTCACGGGGAAAACCCTTATGTTGTTCTCGAGCTTCGCCGACGGCGACATCGAAAGGATTTTGCCGCTAAACGACACGTTTTTCATGGAGTCGAACGTGATTTTCGGTACGCTTTGAGAGTGGATTTTTTCGACTTCGATTTCGTTTATGTTAACCTCGACGTACAGGTCGTTAAACGAGCTTATCTGCATTAAAAGCGTTCCCGCGTTCACCGAGCCCGCGCCCACAATGACCTGCCCGGGGGTCAAATCCATGCCGGTAACAGTGCCGCTTTGCGGGGCGACGATTGTGGTTTTTGAAAGGTTGTCCTTGGCCTTTTCCCATTCCGACTCCTTGACGGAAAGCTGTATCTGCGCCTTGCCCAAAGTCGTTTTGGCGTCGTCAAAATCCTTCAGGATTGCAAAGCCCTTGCGCATAAGCTCCTCCTGCCTTGCGAAGTCGCGCTTGGCCTGCTCGAGCGTGAGCTTTTGGAGGCGGTATTCGTTGGAGGCCTTGGTCTCCTCGGACTGCAGCGAGGTCTTGTCGAGCTCCAGAAGCGCGTCGCCGGCTTTTACGACGTCTTCGTCCTTCACGAAGATTCTCGAGATTTTGCCGTTTATTTCGGAGCGGATTTCCGTGCTTACAAGCGGCTCGACAAAGCCCGTAGCCGTAACTTTTTCGGAAATGTTGACTCTCTTTACCGTAGAGGTCGGGGTTTGGTCGAGAGACTCCCTTGCCTTGATGTCCAAAATAAAGTCGGCGATGTAGTAGGTTATCGCCCCCAAAATCCCCAAAATTATCGCCGTTATAAAACTTTTGTTAAGCATAAATCAGTCCTTGTTGGAAATGGTTTGAATGTTGTCGGAATCGGAGCGCTCCTCGACGGCGTCCCAGTTGAAGCCGAATCTTTCCAAAATCGTGCCGTCGAGGCGCGAGAGCCTCGCCCTTGCTATTATCACGGCGTACACGGCGTCCAGATACCTCTGCTTGGAGTCGTCCAAATCTTTCTGCGCCTGCAAAACGTCGCGGAACGTGACAAGGCCGACGTCGTAAAGAGCCTTCTGCTGCTCGAAGGACTCGTTGTTCAAGGCGAGGGTTCTCGCCGCGCTTTTGCGCGACTCAAGCCCCGCCTCCAAACTGCGGTAGGCGAGGCGCAGGCTCAGCATCAAGTCTTGGCGCACGTTCGACAAATTCACGTCCGACTGCCTGAGCGTGATTTTGGCCTTGGCGCTTGTCGCCTTTTCGCTCCTGAGCCCCCACGGGAAGGAGAGGTCGAGCCCCGCGTTCCAAGAGTAGCCCTTGGCGTTGGCGGAGCTTTTGTAGGCCTCGCCGAAGTTGCCCTCGCGCCCGAGCATAGAGCCGCCCGCGCGCAGGTTAAGCGTCGGGTTTACGTTGTCTTCGGCGACGCTCACCTCGATTTTGTTGCGCTCGATGGCTTCGAGGGCTATTTGCAAATCCAAATCGGTGTCGAGCGCGCCTTTTACTACGCTGTTAAAGTCGGGCACCTCGACGCTGTCCTGCGGCAGAAGCGCGACGGAAAACACGGGGTTGTTGTCGAATTCAAGGCGGCCGAACGAGCCCAGCATTTCGTCGTTCCGCTTTTCGATAAGCTGGTTCGCGGTGATGATTTCCTCCTCGGCGAGAGCCAAATTCGCCTCCGCCTGCAAAACGTCCTGCTTGCGGATTAGCCCCACGTTGAATTTTACGCGGTTTTCCTCAAGCAGCCTTTGCGCGAGGTCGATATTGCTTTGCTTTAAGTCGCGGAAGGCGTAGGCCGTCGACAAATTCCAGTAGGCGGTTTCGGCGTTTAAAATTGTGTCTAAAATCTGCTTTTTGAGCTGGAGGCCGCTTTCGCGGCGGCGCGACTTTGCTATGGCTATCGGCGCCAGATTCACGGTTCTGCCCGCGCCCTTTAAAAGCGGCTGGGTGATTTCAAGGCCGAGCCGCGCGTTGTAGTCGGGGTTGAGGGTGGCGTAGGTCGAGTTTGTCTCCGCGCGCGAGGCGCTTGTAAAAACTCTAAGCTGCGTGCCGTAGGAAAATTTTTGGGTCGCGCTTACGCTGT
>JAGBOM010000064.1 GCA_017633865.1 Opitutales bacterium | reverse complement strand
GCAGGCCGATTTGCACGGCTTCGGAAGAATCGGAGGCAAGATTCATAGCGCGTATAACCGCGTACTGCGAAAAACCGTCAACCTTGCCGCCCTCGATAAACTTTAGCTGGCGCTCCAAAGGCACGCTAAACGGGCGATACAAAGGATCGCCCAAAAACATACCCTTCCAGCTAAACGCAAACATCGCCAAAAACGCGCTCTCCCCCGCCGTCTTGCCCGAGGCGAGAGCCGCAACGTAAATGTCCGGGCGGTGCGTGCCGATTAAAAAAGGCTCGTCCGTATACCCGAACGCGGCGGCGGGCGCGTGCGACACCAAATTGGGGGCCCAAGTTTTTTTAGACGCCAAATTCGAGGCCGCAAACGAGTAAATGTGAAGCGCGCTCGCCCCCGGCGCAAACTTTACCAAATCGCTCTTAAAATAATAAACCGGAGACGACGCGTACCAGCCCAAATAAAAAACGGGCGCGTCAAACCTGAAAAAATAGTCCATACACGCGGGCTTTTCGTCGGTGGTAATGTCGAAGCCCTTGTCCGACAGGATTTTTTCGGCGGCACTAAGCCACTCGTCGCCCGCCGGATACTTTTTCGACTTGTCTATATAAACCCTGCCGCGCAGGCCGTTTTGCTCGGCATAAATAGCGCTCTTAACAAGATTTAAAGCGTCGGCATAAGTAATGCCGTCAAGCCGCGCTACAATCAGCTGGTTTAGCATGGGGCTGTAAACGCCCGCCTTAAAGCTCTTGTTTAAGCGGAAGTTCGACAAGCTGTAGTCCCCCTCCAAAAGCAGGGCAAGCTCGCTGTCAAGACACGCCGAATTGTTTGAATGCGCGTCCGGCTTGGGCGCGCCCGCGGGGGCGTCCTCCAGTATCCTGTACGGCAGGCCCTTGCAAAGAACAACGTACTTCGCCCTGTTCGCGAAAACCGAAACCTTCGGATAAACCCCGCTTGCCGAAAACATCCCTCGCGCCTTAAGCGTTTCAAATACGGGAGAGGCCACGCGCAAACGATAGTCCGCCCGCGAAATGTTCGGGGCGTTTTTTACGTCGAGAAGAATTAAGTTCTCTTGCCCGATTCCGCGCAAAGCGCAGTATTGCGCCGCCAAATCCGCGGACTCCTTAACGTTCTTGTTCGCCAAAACAAAAACGCTCTCCGCGCAAAACGCCGAAACCGGCAAAAATAAAAACAGCGCCGCAATAAAGAGTCTCATAAAGGCCAAAAAAATTTTTTTCCGACAACAGAATAAAAATAAAAAAATGAGGAAATCAAAATAAAAATGCTTGACTTCAATATGAGAATAAAATGTCATTTCAGCTTTAAAAACCTGCCTGGATGGCGGAATCGGCAGACGCAACGGACTCAAAATCCGTCGAACGCAAGTTCATGAGGGTTCGACCCCCTCTCCAGGTACATGACCTTCGGAAGCTCCGCTTCCCATCTGTGGTAATTCGGCGCGATAGTCATCGCGCCTTTTCTGTTTTTACACGCATTAAACTTCGTTTAATAGCTCCTTCAAAAAAATCTGAATAAAAAATAGCCTAATTAAAAAAAAGGAAAAAAGAAAAACACTCGGAGTTCGTTGGTTTTGGGGCAGAGATTTTGAGCGCAGTTCAAGGAGCAAAAAAAAGACGGCGATGGAGTGTATTTAAACATACTCGACATTGCCGTCTTTTTTTAAGCGACACAGTTATTCGCCATAGCCTAAAAAATAGTGGAAAGAAAAAACCGTTGTGAGCCCATTTAGGCGCATTGATTTTGGATGCAGTTCAAGGCGCGAAAAAAACCTACGATAGGAGTGTGCTTAACGCACATGACTATTGTAGGTTTTTTGAAGCAACGCCGAAATTCGCCAAAAGCAATCGCCTAAACGGTGATGGACAGAATCTTCCAGATTGTCTTGTGCCCCTCGATGTTCGTCTCGACAACGTCGCCGACCCTGCGCTCAAGCAAGGCCTGCGCAAGAGGCGTCTTGTAGGAGTAGATGTTCTTGTCGGGATCGCTGTCCCAAGCGCCGCGTATGTAGCAAGTTTCCCTGCCCTTGCCGTCCTTCTCGAGAGTTACGACGGAGCCTATGCCGACAACGTCCGTCGGAGCCATCGCAAAGTCGACAACCTCCGCCCTCGAGATGTCGCGCTGCAGCTGGGCGCGGCGCGCCGACAGGGTTTCGTCGTGCTCGCGCGCCATCTTGTATTCGGAATTTTCGCGCAAGTCGCCAAGCTCGCGGGCGGCCTCGATGGCCTTTTTGCTGGCGGGAATCTGGTTTTTGATGATGTCTTCGAGCTCCGCGCGGCGCGCCTCCAAAGACTCCTTCGAGACGTAAAGGCGCTCCGCCTTCGTGTCTCCCCTGCCTGCTACGAGCGTCTGGACGTTCGGGTAGATTTTTATGAAGCGGGCGAGGATTGATTTTTGCGTGAGGTCGTCAAAGCCCTGGTTCAAGAGCAGGCTTTGCGCCCAGTCTCGCGCGGTTTCGGCGGGCGCGCCCCTAAGGAGGTCGGCCACCAAATTGCCGTCGTCGCTAAGGGCGTCGACCAGCGGGATTCTGCGGTTTGAGTCGCTTTGCAGAGCCTCGTCGTCAATCGCGCTAAGAAGCGCGGTAAAGAGCTTCTGCCCGATGAGCGAGGAGAGTATACCCTTGTATTTTGCGGCGTTGCGGTTTTTGACAATCCACAAAATTACGGGGCCGCGGAGAGTCTGCTCCTCAAGCCAGCGGTGGAGGCTTTCCTCGACGAGCTTTTTGCAGTCGGCGTCCTTCTCGTCCTCAAGCTTGCCGGCCTCGCCCTTGACGTAGTTGGACGAGCCCTTCCAGTCGACGAGGAAGTTTACGCACTCGTTCGTAAAGCGGCCGTCGCTTTTTTGGAGCAAATCCAGAACCATTTCGCGCCACTTGTCGGGATATATGCGGGTGATGAGGTCGAGAAAGCGGTTGTAGTAGGCCGAGGGCAGGTTTTTGGCGAGCTCGCTTAGGCCGTCCTTGTTGTCTTGGTCTATAGTCTGGGCGATGATTTCGCTGCTGCGCGGCGAGAGAGCCTCGACCCTGTCCTCGTCTTCGGGGTAGAGAAAGCGCACCAGGTCGTTTCTGACCCAAATGCCGTGGAGCTTGTCGGCCTGGCTGAGGGAGCGGGCGGTTTTAATCGCGGAGGTAAGCTCCTCCTTGATTTTTTCGAGGTCGTCTTCAATGGTTTTTACGCTTTCGCCGATGGCTTCCTTGTCGCCGCTTGAATCGACCAGGCGGAAAAGCTTTTCCGCGAGGAGAATCTTCTTCTTGGGGTCGCGGTTAAGGAAGTATTCGCTCAAAAGCTCCTTTTCGGGCTTAATCTCCTCTTCGCGGAGCACGTAGTATTCGTTCTTGGTTTTGGGGCACGCCACTTTGGGGTCGCGCACCAGAAGCTTCTTGGCCTTGTTCCACCATGAGCGGAATTCCTTTTCCGAAGCGAAAAGGCGGACCAAAACGTTTTCAAGCTCGACGGCGGTGGCCGACTGCTCCGGCATTTTTGCCAGAAGATTTTCGACGAACTTCGCGGGAGCTTCCTTCAGCTCGGCTTCCACGGCCTTCGGGTTAAGGGCGTTGCGGACGAGAACGTTGTCTTCATCGAGGACTTCGAGCTTGTCAACGCAGAACACGGGATCCATCGAATGCCCCGGCTTGCCTTCAAAATCTATAATAAGCCTGTTTGCGGCGGCGTCGTAATTTTTTATGCGCCCCAATCCCCAAGACGAGTGCATGCAAAACGCGCCGTCTGCAAACTTTTCGAGCAGCTCTTTTTTGCCCTCGAGTTTGGCGTTCTTTTCAATGAGAGATTTTATCGCTTCGGAAGTCATATTTTTATTTGTTTTTAAATGGAGGATGTGTAATATGCCGCGCAAACAATTTATAAAATGCCGAAAGCCCAAGCCACCGACAAACTTGCCCGCGCCGCAAAACTACACGCCGAGTACGAAAAACAGCCCGCCAAGCTGGACAAATTTTTCGACTCTAAATTTTCCCTTTTTTATAAATACGGAGAAGAAAGAGGCTTTTGTCAATTTATCTTTTTAAATCTTTTGCGCAATAAGCGGATAATAGAGTCGATTTTGTCCCGTTTTTTGCGGAAAAGGCCGAAAGCGCTGCTTTTTTCGCTTTTAAAGTGCGCGGCGGCGGAGATTTTGGCAAGCCCGCCCGAAAAAACCGCGCAAATCGCGCACGCGTGGGTTCAATGCTGCAAAGAGCGCTTTTCAAAGCCCGAAGCCGCCATGGCAAACGCCGTATTAAGAAAATTCGCCCCCGAGTACGAAAAGGCGAAGCTAAGCGCAAAATCGCTTGAAGACTTCGCTCTTTTGTACAGCCACCCGCTTTGGCTTGCAAAGTCGTGGAAGTCCCGGTTCGGCGAGGGGAAGGCGGTTGAAATCATGCGCCAAAACTCAAAGCCCGCGGGCGTTTTTTTGCGCGTCTCGCCCTCCCAAGAGGCCGCCGAGATTTTTAAGAAATACTCCGAATTTTTTGAAGCGTGCGCCGTTGAGGGATTTTTTAGGCTGAAGGGCGGGGCTTTCGATAAAATTTCGCCGCTTTTAAACTCGCCCTTTTTCTACATACAAGACCCCGCCACAAGCTTCGCCCCCGCCCTTTTAAACCCGAAAGGCGGCGAGAAAATACTCGACTTGTGCGCCGCGCCCGGGGGCAAAAGCAGGATTCTTGCCGACCTCGCTTTAAAATCGGGCAAAGACTTGGCTAAAACCTCGCTTGTAAGCGTCGACCTCCCCGGCGAACGCTTTGAGCTGCTCAAGCAAAACCTTTCAAAAATCGGATTTTTAAACGCCCGCGCCGTGTCCGCCGACATCATAAAAGGCGAACTTGCCGGCGCTCTAAAAAGGGAGAGTCTGCCCGAAAAATACGACGCGGTTTTTCTGGACGCGCCCTGCTCCAACACGGGGGTTTTGCGCCGCCGCCCCGACGCCCGCTACCGCCTTTCGCCCGCCGACATCTCCGCCTGCGCCGAAATCCAGCTGCGCCTGATTTTGGAGGCGGCAAAGTTTTTAAAGCCGAACGGACGCCTCGCGTACTCCACCTGCTCTATAGACCCTCTCGAAAACGAGGAGGCTCCAAAGCGAGCCGCCGCGCTCCTGCCGAATCTTGAAATTAGGCAGATGAAAACGATTTTTCCGGACGACTCTCTCGACGGGGCTGGAATGTGCCTCTTCGCCCCGCGATTATAAGAGAGAATCAAAGATATTTTAAATTATCGGCAAAGCAAATGCAGGGAGCGTGAAATTATGATCAAGGCTACAATTAACGGCGAAAAAGTGGTATTAACAACGTCTGTAGAAGATATTCGAGACGAAAAACTTTATTGTGTATCGGAGGCAATGCTTAATTTAATTTATAAATATGAAAAAATCGCCAATAAAGGAACCGCAGAAGAAGATTTTATGAATATACCGTGGACTTCTTATCCAAATAAACCTCAAGACAACGCAAACGAAAGAACCTTGCGTTATATTGCGGAAAAAGTTTTAAAAGATAAGAACTATACCTTGGAACGTATAGATAGTCCTGACGCTACTAATGACGAACGTAAAATTTTATTAAGAGTTTATTAAAAATGCCCGTAGACTTAAAAATAGCGGCGGGTGCCTGAAATTCCCCAAAAAAAATAGACCCGCATTTCACTCTGCGGCGAACTTCCGACAAAAAAGCGCGCCGAAAGGCGCGCATGTTTTGCGGCAAAAATTTTGCCGAAAATTTTTGGGATAATTGCGGTAATTTACTTTGCCGCGCCCGAAGCGTCCGCCTTCGGGGAATCGGAACTTGCGGAGGGCGGCTCAAAAGCCTTAAAGGTCTCCAGCTCTTTTATGAATGATTCGGGGGAGATGCCGTTGTAATACCCGGCGGTGGTCGCGCTTTTCTTTGACGGATTCAGCACTACCATTGTCGGGAATCCCCGAATTCCGAATTTTTTGCTCAAAGCCGCGTTGCGCTCGGCGACGGCTTTTGGAGGCTTGTTGCCTTGGGGGAAGTCGCAAAGAATCATAAGCGCGTTTTTGTCCGCCCATTTTATAAATTCCGCCTTTTTCAAAACGGCGTTATCGAACTTCACGCAATAGGGGCACCAGTCGGAGCCCGTAAAGTAAACCATAACGAGCTTGCCGCTTTCTTTGGCGTCGGCCACGGCCTTGTCAAAATCGTCAAGCCACGCTATTTTGCAGGCGGCCCCGCCCTCGGGAGCTTTGGCGCATTTTGCCCCTGCCTTAGCGGGGGACGGGCAGCAAGCCTCATTGCAGTTTGCCGCCGAACAAAAGAAAGCCGAAGCCAAAACCAATAAAAATAAATTCAATTTCATAGCGGAAAGCATTATCGTACAATTTCCAGAAAATGTAAATCTTTTTTATTTTTTAAGCCGCCCCAAAAGCCCTCGGCGGGGCTTGTTTTTTCGCGCAAAAGCCCGCCTCGGCGGAAGCTTTTTTTGCGCCTTCCAAAAACTTCGCTGCGGGCGCTTATTTTTTTAGCCGCGCGAAAAATTCCGCGGCGCGGAGCATGTCGGCGGCGATGGCCTCCTTAAGCTCGTCCAAGCCGGAAAACTTTTTTTCGGGGCGCAAAAATTCAAGAAGCTCCACCCTGATTTCCGCCCCCGCGCCGAAGCTCGGAGTTTTAAAGAGGTTCGTCTCCAAAATCGGGCTTGAAGCGCCGACGGTCGGGTTTACCCCGTAGTTCGACACGCCCCCGAAAACCTCGCCCGTTTTTAAATTTTCGAGCCTCGAAGCGTACGCGCCGAAGGGCGGCCTGCATTCGGGGCTCCACAATAAATTTAGCGTCGGAAAGCCCAATTCCGCGCCGAGGCGCTTTCCGCTCGAGACTTGCCCCGCGCAAAAATACGCCCTGCCCGCGAGCCTCTCAAACGCGCGCATATCCCCCGAAACGAGAGCCTTTCTAAGGCGCGTCGAGCTTATGTACTCGCCGTCCGATATGGCTCCGCTTGCGTATCTTGCCTCGAAGCCGAATTTGCGGGCGTTTTGCCTAAGCCAATTTACGTCCGCCTTCGCCCCCGCGCCGAAGCGGAAATTCTCGCCCGTAATTATGCCCGCAATATTCGGGAATTTTTCGCGCAGGAAATTCGCGAACGCCTCGGGGCTCTCGCCGGCGAACGCGGAGTCGAATTTTTTGAAGAACACGCCGTCAAGCCCGAAGCCGAGCAGGAGTTTTTCGCGGATTTCGGGCGGATAAATCAGGCCGCAAAATTCGCCTTTTTTTTGCAGGACTTTTGCGGGGTGCGGGTAAAACGTGAGGGCGAAAGCCTTTGCCGAGCGCTCGCGCGCGAATTTTATGGCCTCGCGCAAAACAAGGGCGTGCCCCAAATGAAGGGCGTCGAAAATGCCGACCGCCAGCGCGCATTTTTCAGTCGAGCCGCAAAAGTTTTCCGATGTGCCAGAAGGCTCCATTTTAAAAAGCTATGCTCGGCACCGCCTCCGCCACTGATATAAGAGCCTTTTTGACTTCGGAATAGGTCATGCTTTTGAGCTTTTCAACGCTTACGGCGTTGGCAACGTCCAAAGAGCCGCTTTTGATTCTTCTAAGAGATGTCATGTGGCCGCCGCAGCCGATTTTCGCGCCCAAGTCGTGGCAGACGGTTCTGACGTAGGTGCCCTTGCTGCAATGGAGCCTGAACCCGCCCTCCTTCGTTTCGGGATTCCACGAGAGCAGCTCGAAGGACTCTATTCGTATGAACCTCGGCTCGCGCTCGACCTCCTTGCCCTTTCGCGCGAGCTTGTAAAGCGGAACGCCGTTTATTTTCTTGGCGGAGAACATGGGCGGGGTCTGGTATTGGTCGCCCACAAAAGTTTTCATCTGCGCCAAGAGGGCCTCTTCTGAAATGTCGACGGGCTTGCTTGCCACGACGTCGCCCTCGCAGTCCTGCGTGTCGGTTTCAACCCCGAGCAAAAACGAGCCCTCGTAAACCTTGTCGACGCTCATGAGGTACTGCGAGGCCTTTGTGGCCTTGCCAAGCAGCATAATTAAAAGCCCCGTAGCGAGGGGGTCGAGCGTGCCCGCGTGCCCGACGGAGCGCATTTTAAGCGTCTTTCTCACGATGTTTACCACGTCGTGCGACGTGCAGCCCGCGGGCTTGTCTATCAGCAGAACGCCGTCAAAATCCGAAAAATTTTTTTCCATAAAAATCGAAAAAATAAAGATGTGCCTATTTTGAAAATTCCGCGTCAAAAGCCTTCAGGCGCGATTCCACAACGTCCAAAAGCCGCGGATAAAATTCGTCGAGCGGAGTTTTTACGCTAAATCCCGCCGCCGCCAAATGCCCGCCGCCGCCGAAGGCCTTGGCGATTTCGTTCACGCGCATTTCGGGGACTTTCGACCTCAAGCTGCCCTTTACGCCGCCGTCGTCGAGAACCTCGAGCAAAAGCGCGATTTCGACTCCGTCGATGTTTCTGGCGTAGTCGACAAGGCCGTCGGCGTCCTCCTTTTGGGAGCCCGTGGCGGCGTAGACGCCCGGGGGCAAAACGCCCGCGCACACGCGCCCCGAAAAGTGCATTGTAAGGCTCTGCAAAAACCGCGCGAGAAGCTTCATTCTTCCGAATTTTTCGCGCTGGTAAAGCAGAACGGAAATTTTAGCGGGGTCGGCGCCCAGCCCCACGAGCCTTGCCGCTACGTTGAACGCCCGAAAGTCCGTATTTGACGTCGTAAGCTGGCGCGTGTCCGCCATCTCGCCGACATACAAAACGCTTGCGATTTCCGGGGGAATTTCGATTCCCGAATCCGTCATGAGCTCCGCCAGAAGCGCGGCCGTCGCGCAGCTTGATGGGTCGACAATATTGATTTCGGCGTAAGGCGAGTTTGAAACGTGGTGGTCTATGCAGGCAAGAACTTCGGGCTTGCGCTGCTTTAAAGACTCGCCTGCGCGGGCGTAGTCCGCGCAGTCCACCGTAACGATTTTGTAGGCGGAAACGTCGAAGGCGTCGGCGTTTTCAAAAGCCTCGCCGCATATAAACGGCCTGTACAAATACGGAACCTCGTGGCTGTTTACGCAAACGACTTTTTCCGCCCCCGCGAGCCTGAAAAGCCACGCGGCGGCGACTTGGCTTGACACGCAGTCGCCGTCGGGGCGGATGTGCCCCGCGACCGCGATTTTTTCGCCTTTAACCTCCGCCAAAAGCCTTTTAAAGCTTTCGCGGAACGCGGAAATTTTAGCGTCCATATCAGTCGTCAAAATTGTCGTTCGGGTCCGGATTTTTTAGGCGCTTGTAGGCTCCGCCCTTTTTGCTTTTTTTGGCCGGTTTTTTTTCAGGCGCATCTTCTTTATCGGAAGAATCTTCGGGTTTTTCGGCGTGAGAATCGGGCCGGCTTTCGCCGCGCTCGAGCTCCTCGATTATGTCCATAACCCTCGCGCCCCTCTCGAAGGAATGGTCGTAGACGAATTCGATGTCGGGGGTGTATTTGAGCGTGATTTTTTGCATCATCAGCGTTTTCAGCTCCCTCTTGTTTTTGGCGAGGAACCTGCCCGCCGCGGCCATTCCCGCGCGCCCCCCGATTGCAGAATAGTAAACCCTCGCCCCGCGCAAATCCGCCGAAACGTCGACGCCCGTAAGCGTTATTCCGACGCTTTCCGAGCGCCACCTTGAATGCAGGGCGAGGCTGAGCTCCCTAAGCAGAAGCTCGCCCACTCTGACTGTGCGGTTTGCCATGTTTTACGCTTTCAAAAATTAAAGGTCGGGGCGCACCTCGAGAATTTCGTAGCACTCGATGACGTCGCCGCTTTGGTAGTCGTTGAAGCCCGTTACGCTTATGCCGCATTCGTAGCCCGCGCGCACCTCGGAAACGTCCTCCTTGAAGCGCTTCAAGTCCAGCACCCTGCCCTTCGAGATTTCCTTGCCGGAGCGCAAAACCCTTACGAATTTGTCGCGCTTGATTACGCCCTCGGTAACCATGCAGCCCGCCACCTTTCCGCCCTTCGAGACGTTGAAAATCTGGCGGACTTCCGCCGCGCCCAGCTTGTTTTCGCGCAGCTCGGGGTCGAGAAGCCCCTTCATGGCGTCGCGCACCTGGTTTATCAATTCGTAAATGATGTTGTGGGAAATAATCTCGACGTTCTCGTGCTTCGCCAAAGACGACACGCCGTTTTCCTGCTTGACGTTGAAAGCCACTATCGAGGCCGAGGCCGTCGACGCGAAATCGATGTCGTTCTTTGTGATTTGCCCGACCGAAGAGCCTATGATTTCAAGCTCGACCTTCGAGCTTTTGATGTCTTTAAGGCACGCCACCAAGGCCTCGACAGTGCCCGAAACGTCGCTTTTTACGATGCACTTGAAGACCTTTTGGTCTTTGCTTTCGATAGCCGCCATGAGATCTTCTATGCTGACGGGCTTGGCGGCGCCGGCCTTGTCGGCCTCCTTGCGGCGGGCGTCCTCGTATTCCTCCACCATGCGGCGCGCCTCGCGGTCGTTGGAAACTCGCGTAAACTCGTCGCCGGCTTCGGGAGCCCCGCTCCAGCCCATGACGAGGGCGGGCGTTGACGGGGCGGCCTTCTGGATTTTGCCGCCTCGGTCGTCGAGCATGGCCCTCACCTTGCACCAGTTGCCCTTAGCCACGATTACGTCGCCGGCCTTGAGGGTTCCGGCGCGCACTATTACCGTAGCGGTCGAGCCCCTGCCCTGCTCTATTTGCGATTCGATTACAACGCCCCTTGCGTCGCGCTTCGGATTCGCCTTAAGCTCCATCATTTCCGCCTGCAAAAGCACAAGCTCCAAAAGCTCGTCTATATTGGTGCCCTTGAGGGCGGAAACGCCGCAGCAGAGAGTGTCGCCGCCCCATTCCTCGGGGGCGATGCCGCGCTTTTGCATCTGCTGCTTGACCTTGTCGAGATTCGCGCCCTTGGCGTCGATTTTATTGATTGCAACCACTATCGGCACGCCCGCCTTCTGGGCGAAATTCAAGGCCTCGTCTGTCTGCGGCATAAAGCCGTCGTCCGCGGCTACAACCAAAATGGCGATGTCCGTTACGTTCGCGCCGCGCTCGCGCATTTTCGAGAACGCCGCGTGCCCCGGAGTGTCGAGAAAAGTTATCTTTTTGCCGTTGAGCTCAACCTGGTAGGCCGCGGTGTGCTGGGTGATGCCCCCCGCCTCGCCCGACACGACGTTCGTGTGGCGTATGGTGTCCAACAGCGTGGTTTTGCCGTGGTCGACATGCCCCAAAATGCAGACGATGGGCGGGCGCGGCTCGAGGTTTTTGGAGTCGTCCTCAAGCTCCATCTTTCTGGCGAGCTTCTCCTGCGCGGCCTGCAGCTGGCGGGCCTGCGTTTCGCCGCGGTGCTTGATGTCGAGCTCAAAGCCGTGGCGCGCGGCGATTTTCCTTGCCACGTCCTCCTCTATCGAAAGGTTCATCGAGGCGAAAATGCCCATGTCCATAAGCTCGGAAATGAGCCTAAAACTCTTCAAATCCATAGCCTTGGCGAAGTCCCTTACGACAATCGGAGGCTTGATTTGTATAATCTTTAGCTTGCCCTCGGGCGCCTTTGACGCCTCGGCAGGCGCGGCTGAATCCGGTTTTGGGGCCATCGGGAACCTCGGCGGAACCGACGGCGTTTTGGGCGCGAACCCGACCCTCGGCGGAACCGACGGAGCCTTCACCCCAAAGCCCGCGCGCGACGGCATGGGCGGAGTTTTAGGCGCGGCGCGCACTATGACTTCCGGCTGAACCGGCCTCGAAGCCGGCTCTTTTACGGCGGGGATTTTTTGCGCGGGCCTGGGCGGAAGCGGAATTTTGGGCGCCGGCATGGGCGGGCGCTTTAAAACCGGCGGAATTTTCGGCGCGGGAGCCGGCGCCTTAACCTGCAAAGCCGCAACATTCGCGGCCTCCGAAATCGGGGCTTTTTCAGCGGGGGCGGCGGGCTCGGCGGGGGCTTTCGCCTCACCCACTCCCGCGTTCGCCGCAACCTCGCCCGCGGGCTTGGCCTCGGCGGCCTTGGGCTCGGGAGCTTCGGAAGTTCCCGCGCCGCTTTGCCCCTCGGGATTGGATTCGGGCGCTTCTTTGGCGGCGCCGGAAGCCTCGACCTCCTTCGAGGGGGCTTTGGCGTTTTTCATAGCCAAGACGTCCGCCTTGATGACGTCCTCGTACAAAGTCGGCACCGAGCTTGACGCGGACTTTACGTTCAAGCCGTATTCGCGCGTGTTTATGAAATCGATGAGCTCCTTGCTGGAAACCCCGATTTCTTTTGCAAGTATGTAAACTCTTACTGCCATTTGTTTATGCCCCTAAAAATTTTTGAGTCCGAAAAAAAACTATTTCCCGTAAACTTTTACGCGCTCCACAATTTCCTCCGCCTCGGCGGGGGAGAAGCCCAGCTCGGCCAAATCGGAAGCCTCCATTTCCTGCAGGGCTTCAAGGCTGTTTACGCCCTGGTATGCGAGAACCATGGCCTGATTCTCGGTGATGTTCGGCAAAATCTGCGAAATCAGCGCCGCGGCGGCGTTTATCTTGTCGTTAAAGCCCTCGGGAACCGCGGCCTCCTTGTTGATGTCGAGCCTCCAGCCCAGGAGCCTTGAAGTCAGCTTCGCGTTCGAGCCGCGCTTGCCTAT
>JAGBOM010000063.1 GCA_017633865.1 Opitutales bacterium | reverse complement strand
TAATATCCGAAGCAGTTGTACGCGCCAGAGTGACGCGCATAAGCTCCGGCAAACCAGGCGAATCCCCAAGCCGCGGATTCGCGAAATATCCGAAGCCCCCAAAAAGGCTTTGCGGAAGCATTCTCCGCAAGAAAGGAGCGGGCAATGGCTAATTCCTTTCAGAAGGCTAAGAAGAGCTCGGTCTATCTGAAGCTCGCGATAACCGGCCCGAGCGGGTCGGGCAAAACCACGGCGGCGCTGAAAATGGCGCGGGGCCTCGCCGGCGAAAGCGGAAGGATTGCGGTTATCGACACGGAGAACGCCTCGTCGCTTCTCTATGCCGATTCCCACGAATTCGACGTGTGCGTAATCGAGCCGCCCTACTCCGAGGACAAGTTTGCAAAGGCGATTTCAGACGCGATTGAAAACAAATACGACTGCGTGATAATCGATTCGTTTTCGCATGTCTGGCAGGCTATTTTGGAGTACAAATCGAAGCTCGACATGCGCGGCGGAAATTCCTACACGAATTGGGCCAACGCCGGCAGCAAGTTCGAAAGCGTCCTCCAGGCGATACTCGCCTCAAAAGTCGACATCATATGCTGCATGCGCTCAAAAATGGACTATGCCATAGATACCGACGAAAAAGGCAAAAAGTCCATCCGCAAAGTAGGCCTTGCCCCGATTATGAGGGACGGAATCGAATTCGAGTTCTCCCTCGTTCTGGATTTGGACATGAACCACAAGGCTGTCGCCTCGAAGGACAGGACAAGGCTCTTCGACGGCAAAATCGAGGAAATAACGGAGCTTACCGGAGAAATCCTCAACGGCTGGCGCTTGGGCAAAAGTTCCAAAAATATCAAAAACTTCAAAAACAGCCAAAATTCCAAGCCAACCCCGGAAGACGACGGCGGCGACATCCCCATGGATTTCCCCGACGATTTAGCAGGGATTATAGGGGAAAGCGAGGCCGAGGCAAACATCGCCCTAAAAGCCTGGGGCTGGATTGGGCAGGACGAAACTTGGCAAAATTTGTCGGCGGAGCGTATTGCGGCGATCAAGGAAAAGCCTAGGGAGTTTCTCTCTAAGGCAATCGAGGTAGCAAGGCAAATAGGAGGAAGCAACTGATGAATTTCGAGAAAGCTCCAATATATTTCGACATCGAGACGGGCCCTCTTCCAAGAAGCGAGGCCGAGAAATTCATGCCGAAGTTCGAGGCTCCCTCAAACTACAAGGACGAAGAGAAGATCGCGGATTTTATTTCCAAAAAGGAGGCGTGCTGGCTTGAAAAAGCCGCCTTATCCTGCACGACGGGAAAAGTTCTGGCAATAGGATTATGCACGTCGGAAGACGACGTCGCGATTCTCGAAGGCGAAGAATCGGCAATCCTGGCTTCGTTTTGGAATGCGATTACCTATCACGGGGCGTTTTTGCAAAAGCTTGTCGGGTTTAATTCAAACGAATTCGACATTCCGTTTTTGGCAAGGAGGTCTTGGAAGCTCGGCGTAAAAGTTCCGGAAACATTGTTCAGGCTTTCGCGCGGAAGGGTCTATCTGAACGAGAACTGCATAGACTTGCTGGACTATTGGTCGTTCGGGACAAGAGATTCGATAAAGCTTGCGGATTTGGCGGCTTATCTGGGCGCGGGCGAAAAATCCGGCAGCGGGGGAAGCTTCGCAAAAACCTATTTATCGGACAGGGAAAGCGCCCTGTCGTATCTGAGAAACGACGTAATCCTGGCTTACAGGTGCGCGCAAAAACTTCAACTATTCAAATAAGGAAAAAATTATGAGACAGATTTCAATACCCGGAAAATACAACGCGAAAGTAAATTCGGCGGAAGTGCGCCAGTCGGAGGCGACGGGCGCGTACTATTTGTATGTCGAATTTATTACCGACGACGGGGAATTCACGTTCAAGCGCCTTTATCTTTCGGAAAAGGCGATAGAGTATTCAGTTAAAAGCCTAAACGAGGCCTTCGACTTCGACGGGGATTTTTCCGCCGTAAAGCAGCAGCTTGAGGGCAAGGAGTGCCGCATAGTAGTCGCGGAATCGGAAACGGAGGAAGGCAAAAGGTATCTCGAAGTGAGATACATAAACCGCCTGGCGCCGAAGGATTCTCCCGCGGCGCAGGAGGCGATATCAAAGCTTTCCGCCATGGCGAAGGGAACTCTCGCCGCGAAAAGCGGGAACAATCCGTTCTGACATGGAGCTTCGCCCCTACCAAAGGGATTTCTGCGACGCGATAATAAAAGACCTCGGGGAGCGCCAAAGGCTCCTCGGGGTCTTGCCTACGGGAGCGGGCAAAACGCTCTGCTGCGCCGAAATCATAAAACGCTACGACCACCCGTCGCTCTTTTTGGCGGACGCCAGGGAGCTTGTCTATCAGGCAGCCGAAAAAATCAGAGCATGGACGGGGATAATCCCCGACATCGAAACGGGGGAATCCAAGGCGTGCGGAAATTCGCAAATTACCGTCGGCACAACACAGAGCATGGCGCGCAGGCTCGACAAATACTATCCCGAAGACATAGGTCTTGTCATAGTCGACGAGGCCCACCGCAATACTCTCGGATCACTTACGCTGAGAGTTTTGAACTATTTTTCGAGAGCAAAAATCGTGGGCATTACCGCGACGCCCTACCGCAGCGACAAAAAGCTTCTAAGCTCGTTTTACGAAAAGGTGTCGTACGAAATCGGCATGTTTTCCTTGATTGCCCAGGGCTATCTTTCAAAAATTATCGTAAAGAGCGTTCCCGTAAACATAGACTTAAAATCAGTCCGCTCCCGCAGGGGAGACTACGATGAAAACGATTTGGCAAACGCCATTTCCCCGCATTTGAAGCAGTGCGCCGCACTTCTTAAAGAGCACGCCCCAAATAGAAAAACGGTCGTGTTCTTGCCGCTTGTCGACACTAGCAAGCTATTTTGCAGGCACTGCAACGAATTGGGATTAAAAGCCGTCCATGTAGACGGCGGCGACAGGGCGCCGCTTGGCTCCGACTGGCGCGTGATTTGCAACTCTTCGCTTCTTTCAACCGGATGGGACGAGCCTTCGGTAGACTGCGTGTACATTCTGCGCCCCACGAAAAGCCAGACGCTTTTTAGCCAAATGGTCGGCCGCGGCACGAGAATTTTCCCGGGCAAGCGCGATATGCTGCTTCTCGACCCGCTGTTTCTGACAGACGACTTGAATTTAATCCGCCCCGCAAGGCTCATCGCAAAAGACCCCGAAGAGGCGAAATTTCTGCAGTCGCGCCTTGATATTGAAGGCGGGGATTTGATGGCGGAGGCCGAGCGCGCGAAAAAAGACAGGGCGCTATCGTTGCAGGAGCAGCTGATTGCGACGCGCCAAAAAAGCGCAAGGACAATAGACGCCATGGAGCTTGCCCTGTCGCTCGACAGATTCGACATAGTCGACTACGAGCCCGAATTTTTCTGGGAGCGGCAGCCCATAACCGGCGCCCAGCGCTCCATTCTTGAAAAAAGCGGATTCGACATTGAATCTCCCGAAATGTGCAAGGGGCTCGCCTCGAAAATCATAGACTTGCTGTTCCAAAGGCGCGAGCTCGGCCTCGCCTCTCCCAAGCAGGTGCGGCTTTTAAGGCGCCTCGGGTTTAGGAACGTTGCCGCCATATCTTTCGACGAGGCCAAGCGGAAAATTTCCGCAAGGCTGGACGGAGATTCCCGCCATGACAACTGAGCATGCCGCAAAGCTTTTCAGGGACAAATACGGGGCATCATGCATTCCCGTAACCGCCGAAAAATCTCCGCTTGTAAAGTGGAGCTTATACCGCGGCAGGCGCCCCGCCGACGCGGAAATTTCCCGATGGTTTTCGGGGGACAACTCGATAGCCGTAGTCGCGGGAAAATTGCAATGCATAGACTTTGACGAGAAGTACTCCCCGAATATTTTTGGGAGGTTTTGCAAAAGATGCGAAGAGAATATGGTGGAGATTGCAAAGCTCGGCCTGCTATGCCAGCGGACTCCGAGCGGGGGCTTCCATCTGGTTTTTCTATGCGAGCCCGACGAGAGAAACCAAAAGCTTGCCGCAACCGAAAGCGGCAATGTCGCGATAGAAACGCGGGCTTCGGGCGGATATTTTCTCATAGCCCCGTCAAAGGGATATGAAATCATAAGCGGAAGCGTAGAAAATATTCCTGCGATAACTGTCGAGGAAAGGGACGAGCTGTTTTCAATAGCAAGGTCTTTTAACTGCTCGCACAAGGAAAAGCGGCTATATGACGCTTCTTTTGAAAAGCCCGGGGACGATTACGACCAAAATGCGGACATCCCCGAGCTTTTGCGCGGATATGGCTGGACGCACGCAGGCGGCGAATACTGGCGAAGGCCGGGCAAGTCCAGAGGGATTTCCGCGACGTGGAACCATATCCCAAACAGGTTTTTCGTGTTTTCAAGCTCGACGCAATTCGAGCCTAATGTCGCCTACAAGCCGTGGCATGTCTACGCGGTTTTAAAGTGCGGCGGAGATTTCCGAAGGGCGGCAAAAGAGCTTTCGCAAATGGGATACGGTCTGCATGATCGGACCATCTCTGCAACATATTCGGAAGTTTCGGCAAAACTAGGGCAAATTG
>JAGBOM010000062.1 GCA_017633865.1 Opitutales bacterium | reverse complement strand
CCGATTTCGCGCTTTTCGACGGGGCTTGTAAGGTCGGGCGCGGCGGCTTCCGAAAGCGGGTTGAATTTTTTTGCGTCGTCCGAAATTTTGCCGAAAATTTTGCCGTCTTTGGCGTCGAGCTCGACTTCCACAAAGCAGGTTTTGCCGCCCTCGCAGCCGTAGTTTGCGATGTTCGTAAAGATTTCGTCAAGGCACAGCCCCAGCTTGAACGCGGTCTCCCTGCCCGCGCCGGAGGCTTCGCAAAAGCTTTCGGCGTCGGCGAGGAGATTTTCAAGCTGCGGAATTTCCGCTTTGTAAATCTTTTTCATGGGCGCAATATGTAATTTTTCTTCGGGTTTGTCAAACCTTGCCTTTTTTGCGCGGAAAATTGGGGCGGGGTTGCGCAAAAAAAAAGCGCGCCGCGTTGGGTTCGGGCGCGCTTATAAAAAAATCCGAAAATTTTTTTATTATTTTTTTATTTTTCGATGAGGGAGCTTCCCGTCATCTCATCGGGCTTCTTAAAGCCGAGAAGCTCCAGAAGCGTCGGGGCGATGTCGCCGAGGCAGCCGCCGCTGCGGAGCTTCAAGCCCTTCAAGTCTTTGCCGTAGATTACGACCTCGACGGGGTTCAGCGTATGGCGGGTGTGCGGCGTGTTGGAGGCGGGCTCGAAGAGCTGGTCGGAATTGCCGTGGTCCGCCGTTACGAGCATGGCCGCCCCAACTTCGTCGACGGCTTCCGCTATTTCCTTTACGCCGCTATCGACCGCCTCGCAGGCCTTGACGGCGGCGGCAAGGTTGCCGGTGTGCCCGACCATGTCGGGGTTTGCGAAGTTGATTATGACGAGCGCGTACTTGTTGGAGCGTATCGCCTCGGCGGCCGCTTTTGCCACGGCGGGCTCGCTCATTTCGGGCTTTTGGTCGTAGGTTTGGACGTCTCGCGGCGAGTCGATAAGAATTCTGTCCTCGCCCTTGAAGGGCTCGTCGCGGTAGTCGTTAAAGAAGAACGTGACGTGCGCGAACTTTTCGGTTTCGGCGCAGCGCAGCTGGGCGAGCCCCAAATTCGAGACGTATTCGCCCAAGATGTTCTTCATCTTCGGCGGCTTCGGGAACAGTATGTTCGGGCAGAGGCCGACCTGGTATTCAGTCATTGTGGCGAAGAAGACGTCGAGCTTTTCGCCCCTGTCGAAATCGTTGAAGCCCGCGTCGATGAACGCCCTTGTGATTTCCCTCGGGCGGTCGCCCCTGAAGTTGAAGAAAATCACGGCGTCGCCGTCCTTTATTCTGCCGACGGGCCCGCCGTTTTCCTCGACCCATGTGGGGGGGATGAATTCGTCGCCCACCATGTTGTCGGCGGCGGGGTTTGCGTAGTAGTTTTTAAAGGCGTCTTCGGGGTTTGAAACCGCGGCGGCCGCTTTTTTGCCGACGAGGCAGTCGTAGGCTTTTTGGACGCGGTTCCAGCGCTTGTCCCTGTCCATGGCCCAGAAGCGGCCAATTACGGAGACCACGCGGCCGACTCCGCGCTTTTTCATTTCCTCCTCGACCTGCTTGATGAAGCCCAAGCCGCTTGTGGGCGGGGTGTCGCGGCCGTCTGTAAAGGCGTGCAGATAGACTTTTTCGTATTTTTTGTCGGCGCAGATTTGCAAGAGAGAATAGAGGTGGCGCAGCATCGAGTGCACGCCGGCGTCCGAGCAAAGGCCGAAGATGTGCAGGCTGCCGCCCTTGTCGAGAGCCTGAAATACGCCCTTTAGCGCGGGGCTTTCAAGCACCGAGCCGCTCGAAAAGCCCTTGTCGATTCTTACGATTTCCTGGTCGACAATTCTGCCGGCGCCGATATTTTGGTGGCCGACTTCGGAGTTGCCCATAATGCCTTCGGGAAGCCCCACCGAAAGGCCGCAGGCCGCGATTTCGGTTCTCGGCCAGTTTGCGGAAAGCTCTCTGCAAAACGGGATATTGGCGAGCTTTATAGCGTTATATTTGTCGAGGGAGGGGTCGTGGTTTTCGCCCCAGCCGTCGCGAATTACGAGTACAACGGGTCTCTTAATCTTATTCATAAACACACTAATAGAATCGAAATTTTTTCGATTTACAAGAATAAAAGCAGCGGGCGAAAAAACATAAAAAAACTCCTGTTTTTTTCTTTG
>JAGBOM010000061.1 GCA_017633865.1 Opitutales bacterium | reverse complement strand
GCGCTTGCCTTGGTTTTTGCGGCGTGGCGCAGGCGTTCGAGGAATTAAATTTAGGTAGCGTTTTAAGCAAAAAGTTGGCCGCTTGGGGAATCCCCAAGCGGTCTTTTTTAAGGTTTAATTTTGCGCGTGTTTTTTTGTAGGCGAGGGCGTATTTAGTTTTCATTGCGGTCGCGGGGGAGTTGGGCTTCGGGTGGCGGGGGCGCACAAAAAGGCGGGGCTAAGCAGCTCCGCCTTTTTGGTTGTGTTTATTTGAATGGTTGCGCTTGTTTTAATAATTGCGCTTGTTTGGAATCGCGCGCTGGTGGCCGCGCTTTTATTTAATTTCCTTCAGGAGTTTTGTGCCGAGTTCGTAGTCGTATTCGTTGAGGCCTTTAAAGGTGATTGTGATTTCGTTAGGCTCAAGTTTTACGCCCGCGGCAAGGAGCGATTTTTTGCACATTTCCGCCATTGATATATAGAATTTCATAATCGCCTTATCATCATCGTTGCCGAAATCTTTGGGCATTGCGGCTTTTATGAAATTCAAATAATTCTTGCCGTCCATGAAAAATTCGGCGAAGTTGCCTTCGGGCAGTTCGCCGGCGAGGGCTTTGGCGTCGGCGTTGCCTTCGAGCGACTTGCCCTTGCCCTTAGCCAGCGCCATCATTGCCGCCATATCCTTTAATGTGGAAATTACGGCGCAATTTTTGCCCGCCTGGACAATCTTTGCATTGTACATTGAGGAGTAAACGGTTTTGCCCTCGAAATCCATTTGCGAGAAAAGCGGCGAATTGAGCGCTTGCGCGACCATTTCGTTTTTGAACACGGCGTCGGTGTCGGCGGCTTCGATTTTTATGAAAGATTCGGGCAGTTCCATATTCTGGATATTCGGCAGCGCGGCGGCGTCGTATATGGCGGAGGCCGTGATATTTTTAATGCCGGCGCTTTTTAGCATCGCAATAGCCATTGCGCCTTCGGGTGTTTCGCCCATTTCTTCGAGCAGCGCGCTTTCGAGCGCGTCTATTTTCGGGAAAGCGACGGCGGTGGCCATTGTGGCGTCGGGCAATGAGTTTTTAAGGAGCGTGTTTTTGGCGAGTTTGGCGCTGGCGAGAACTTCCCAAATCTTGTCGGAGGTTTCGTCTTTGAATTTGAACGCTTTTTTGCCGAGCTCGATTTTTACGGCGCCGGATGTCTTTTGCAAATCCTGACGCGCTGCGGAGAACAACACGCCGGGGGCTTTGCCTTCCGAGGCTTTTTCGCAGTCGGCAAAGCAAACGACGTAGGGGCTTTTTTCAATCGACATAAGCTTCGCGAACTTCGCGTTGGAGGCGAAGGACTTTTCGCGCGGGGCTTTCGCTTGCAAATCGGCGAACACCTGCATTGCGGCTTTTTCGTTGTCGGCCAAGACGAGGGTTTTGCCTTTGAACGCAATTATAAAATCGTCTTTTTTGAAGAATTCGAAGCCGTCTTTTTGGGTTTTTTCAAATTTCTTTTGTTCGAGAGCCTCCTTTATTTTTTGCGTGAAGAAGGCGTGCTTTAAAATTACGAATTTGAAGTCTGCGTCTTCTTTTGCCAAGTCTGTCGCGGCTGCGGCGATAAACAAGTCGTCGGGGTTTTGAATGGCGGATTTCGCGAAATCTGTTATGGCTTTCGCTGAGACATTGGCGTTAATTTCCTCCGGCAGCGCTTTGGCGGCTTCTTCGAAAATTTTTTGCATTGCGGGGTTTTCGAGCAGGGCGGTCGAAAATTCCTTCGCGCCTTTTTGCGCGTAGTAGTCGTCCTGAAGCTTTTTGCTTATGTCGAGGGCGAAGAACAATTCCGCGTTTTCGGGAGCCGCGTTTGCGGCGTCCTTAATTGCGATGTTGCCGGCGGTTTTCGGGGCGCAGGCGGAAACGAGCGCGGCGAAAACGGCCGCGATGGTTAATTGTATTAGTTTTTTCATGGCCTTTAAGTTTTTTGTTAAACCGGTAAGTTTTATATGCCGAAAATGATAGGCCGATTTTTGTTTTATGTAAAGAAAAAGCGGCGGATTATATAAAATATATTACATCTTTTTGAAATAGGGCAGGCGCTCGAGCGGGGCGTCTATTTTGACTTCGCGCCCGCCCTCGTATTTGTTGCCCAGCTCGTCTACCCATGTTCCCTTTGGAAGCTTTACGCTTCTGAAATCGTCCGCGTTTACGACGGGCGCCACCAGAGATTAGTCGCCAAGAATGAACTGTTCTTTGACGTTTTCAAAGCCCTCGCCCGGGAATTCGTACTCCATGGCTCTTATTATCGGCTCGCCCGTCTTGCTCGAATGTTTTGCAAGCGACAAAATGTAGGGCGCGAATTTGCTGTGAAGGCGCGCGAATTTTACGCATGTTTTGAGGTTCTCGTCGCTTAGGACGCGCCAAGGCGCGACGGAGAACTGCATCATGGGCATCAGCGCGTGGACTTGGCAGGAGCGCACTATGATCCTTTCGTCGAGCTCGCCTTTTTTCTTGTTCAAAAAAGAGCGGTATTCGCCGCCGCCAATCATGTCGGGGCAGGCGTACGCGCTGCCCATGAGCCCCGTTGCTATCATGTCGGGAATTAGAGCCTGCAAGTCGCCCCAGCCGTAGAATTTATCGGCGAGGCGCTGGACTATCGGCATATTGGGCGAGTTCCAGCTGCTGCGAAATTCGTTGAAGGAAAACCGCGCGCCGATATTGACGTATTCTTTTAGGTAGTCCCAGCCCCTTGCGGATTTTTCGTAAAACTGCGCCTCTGAAGTGTAGAGGTGCTCGCCGCCGTCGAATTTAAAGCCGTCGACGCCGTAGGTTTTGCGCATGTTTTCGAGTGTCGAAATTAGGTATTCGCGCGTTTCGGGGTTGGTGAGGTCGTACGCCGCGCTTTTGCCGTTCCACCATGTTATGTGCAGGGGCTTTTGCGAATATTTGGAAAGAACGAGCATATTTTTTTGCGAAAGCTCCTCAAATTCGGGAATGTTCAAATCGACGTACGGCACGACCCACAGCATCACTTTGAAGCCTTTTTTGTGGAGGGTTGAAACCATCCCTTTGGGGTCGGAAAATTTTTTCGGGTCGAAATCGTAGTTGCCGTATTCATTCATCCACTTGTCGTCAATCATGAATACGCCTTTGGGAAAACCGTGTTTTTCGAGGTTTTGGGCGTACGAAAGAATGTCGCGCTCGTTTTGGTTATACATGAGCTCAATCCAGGTATTGTATTGGGGCATCGAAAAAAACAGCTCGTCGGGCAGCTTAGCGCCCGGGCGGACAAAATATTTTTTTGCGGCGGCGAGGTACGCGGATTTCAGTGTGCCGCCCGATTTTTGCACCCCGACTTTTTCAAATTCGCTTTCGATTTCAACTGCGTCTGTTTTAAATGTAATTTTGAAGGGCTTTTGCGAATAAATAAACCTGCCCTTGTTTGAAACGAAAAACGGAACCGCTAAATTTCCCCATGTCCCGCTTGCGAGGTCGAAGCGCTTTTCTTCGGCGCCGAAGGGCATTTGCCTGCCGATTGCGTTGTAGCCGCCCCACCATTTTTCGTTTTCGATTTTATCGAATTTTGTTGTGAAGTTTTGCGCGAAAAGCGATGTAAAAAACGTAAAAACCGCCCCAATCAATAGTACCTTTTTCATGGGCAAAAAAATATTTTTACGCCGACGGAAAGTAAAGAAAAAATTTTTATGCGCGGGCGAACATTAAAAATCTGTCGCGCCCGGAAAGGTCGGGCAAAATTTCCGCCTTTGAAAAATCCGCGTTTGCGGCGTTTTCAGCCGCCAGAATTTTGGGCTGCTCCAAGCCGCATTCGAGCGCGAGGATTCCGCCATGCTCGAGGAATTTAGGGGCGTCTTTTATTATTTCGCGCAGGTCTTTCAGCCCTTCGTCGGGGCTTGAGAGGGCTTCGGGAGGGTCGTAGAGGCGCACTTCCTCCTGCGCGTTTTCGACCTCCTCGCTTGTCAGGTAGGGCGGGTTTGAGACGATTATATCGTATTTCCCCTCGATATTTTTAAACCAGTCGCTTTTTACAAATTCCGCGTCAAGGCCGCAGGCTTCGGCGTTTTCTTTTGCGAGGGAGAGGGCGTTTTCGGAAGTGTCGGAGGCCGCGCATTTTGAATTCAAAAAGAACGATTTTAGCGCGAGGATAATCGCGCCCGAGCCCGTTCCCAAATCGAGGATTTTTATAGGCTCGTTCTTTTTATCCGCGAGGGCTTCGGTGATAATTTCGCACAGGCGTTCGGTTTCGTGGCGGGGGACGAGGGCGCGGGCGTCGCACTTTAATTTTAGCGAGAAGAATTCGACGCTTCCCAAGATGTGCTGCAGGGGCTCGCGTTTTGCGCGGCGGCGGGCGTATTCCCTAAAAACCGAAAGCTCTTTTTCGGGGATTGGGTCTTCGAAGCGCAGGAAAAGGTCGAGGCGTTTGCAGCCGAGGGCGCCCGCGAGCAGCAGCTGCGCGTCGAGCTTCGGGTTTGGCACGCCTTTTTTTGCGAAGAAGTCTTCGCATTTTTTCAGGACTTCGAGGACGCTTTGCACGTTTTTAGTTATTGCGATTCGGCTATGAGCGCCTCGATTCTTTTATTGTAGTAGGCCTCCTCGAGCGCCTTTACGATTTCGTCGATTTCGCCGTCCATAACCTGCGTGAGCGAGTGTACGGTGAGGCCTATTCTATGGTCTGTAAGGCGGCTTTGCGGGAAGTTGTAGGTGCGTATGCGTTCGGAGCGGTCGCCCGAGCCGATTTGTTCGCGGCGGTTTTGGGCGTATTTTTCGCGCTCCTGGGTTTGCTTTAGCTCCAGCAGGCGCGAGCGCAGAACCTTCATCGCCTTTTGCTTGTTTTTAAGCTGCGAGCGCTCGTCGGCGCATTTTACTATCATGCCGGTAGGCTTGTGCAGGATTTGCACGGCGGAGTCCGTAGTGTTTACGCCCTGGCCGCCGGGGCCGCTTGCGCGGGTTATTGAAATTTCTATTTCGGACGGGTCTATTTGTATGTCGACTTCCTCCGCTTCGGGCAGGACGGCGACGGTAGCGGCCGACGTGTGGATATGCCTCTTGCCTCCGTCACGGGCACTCTTTGGACGCGGTGCGTGCCGCTTTCGTACTTCATGTGCTTATAGACGTCGGCGCCGCTGAGCAGGAAGCAGACTTCCTTGAACCCGCCCGCGGGCGATTCGCTCGAGCTTAGCTGCTCGACCTTCCAGCCCTTGATGTCGGCATAGCGGGTGTTATGCAGGTCGTTGGGATAGGAATTGTGCATTGCCCTGCCGTAAAAGCCGCTTATCCCGATACGAAGGCCTTTCTAACTAAAGTTGTCCACG
>JAGBOM010000060.1 GCA_017633865.1 Opitutales bacterium | reverse complement strand
TTTTGGCGTTTTTAACGGCTCTTGCGGCGGTGCTTGCGGTGTCGATAGGCGGGGCTGCGAAGCCCCCGCTTCGCCCGCCGCAGCCCGAGGGGCATTTGGCGCAGCTCGTCCCAATGAATTCGGGAAAATGGATTGGCCGCGACATTCCTTTGGGCGAGACCGAGGAGGTTATACGCGCATCGGAAAATCTGCTTGCCGTAAGCGAATTTTTGTCGCGCAGATATTTTTGCGCGGGGAATCCCAAAAGGGAGTTTACACTTTACATATCCTACTGGGCGGCGGGCAAGGAGACCGTCGCGAAGGCGTCGACGCATATGCCCGACAACTGCTGGGTTAGAAACGGCGCGAAAAACATTAAGGAGAAAAAGCGCGACGACGCCGTCTTTGACGTATGCGGTGTCAAGCTCTTTCCGGCGCATTTAAGGACGTTTGCCTTCCCGCAGAAAGACGGCTCAAGCGTTTGCCGCAACGCGGTTTATTGGTACATGGTCGACGGCAAGCCGTATTCCTACGGCGGCGGCGACACCGCCATACCAAGCCCCTCCAACTACGTCAAAAATATGTGGCGGCAGGCGCGCATGGGCATACCCGAGCAGTATTTTGTGAGGGTTGACTCCTTCGAGGATTTGGCGGAGCTTTTCGCGGACGAGGACTTCCGGAAAATTTTGGAGGGGCTCGCCAAGTCGGTATTGTCGGACGCTTCCAACAAATAGGGTTTTTTATGGGCAAATTTTTTGAAAAGTTAAAGGAGCGGGAATTTTTCAGGCTTCCGCCTGCCGCGCTTGCGATGTTTTTTTGCGCCGCCGTCATGGCGGGCGTTATTGTCGCGCCGCTGTCGCATATTTGGAGCGCGAGGCAGGACTATTCCTTCGGATTTTTGATGCCCGTTTTTTGCGCGTACGTCTTGTTCGACAGGTGGCCGCGCATAAAAAAATATTTTCTGGAGCCCGCGGAGGAGCCCCGCGAAAAGGTCTTTGCGGAATTTGTTTGCGGGGCGTTTTTCTTTTCGATGTTCGTTTGCGGAATTTTGACGTACCTTATGGGCGTGGCGTTTTTCGCGATAAGCGGGAATTTCGGCGCTCCCGTATTTATAGCGACGTTCGGATTTTCGTTCGCCTTTTTCGCGATGGCGTATTTCGCGGGCGGGGCCGACTCTTTCGGAAACAGAAAGAGCCTCTCAAGCCGCCTAAGCTTTGCGGGGCTCTTTACTTTTCCGGCGTTTGCGTGGCTTGTATCCGCGCCCGTTTTCGACATTATTGAAAACAAGATAAGCCTGTTTTTGCTGGGCAAGGTGGCGGCGGTAGTTTACGGGGTGATGGACATGCTCGGCTACGTCGTGTCGCTCAACGGAAACGTTTTGTCGTTCCCGAACGGGAATGTCGGCGTAGCGGACGCGTGCAGCGGCATACGAAGCCTTACGGCCTGCCTTTTTGCGGGCTCGTTTTTGGCGGCTGTGTTTTTGGACAAGCTTTGGAAAAAGGTTTTGCTCGTCGCCCTTTCGATGGTATTCGCGTTTTTCAACAACATTTTGCGGGCGATGTTCCTTTCTTTTTGGGCGTATTCCAACGGGCCGGACTCCATAAGCGGGTTTGTCCACGACGCGGCGGGGTATTTTGTAATGGGCATGACGGTTTTGTGCCTTCTGCTTTTGATTCCGCTTTTTACGATAAACCCCGTCCCCAAGCAGTTCCGAAACAATCCGGAAAAATAAGAAGACAAGAAAAGGCAAAACTTATTCCGAATATTCCTTATGAAAAGCCATATTTTGGGATTTCCGAGCCTCGGGTTTTCGGGCGAGCTAAAACGCGCGGCGGAGGGCTACGCCGCGGGGCTGTGCTCTAATTCGGACTTCATGAAATTCTGCGCGAAAATCCGCGCGGACAACTGGCTCTTCCAAAAATCGCGCGGCCTGGACTGCGTCTGCGTCGGCGATTTCGCGCCGGTAGACAGGGTTCTAAACTCGATTATAATGCTCGGCGCTATCCCCCAAAGGTTCGACGAGGACGCCAAAACCTCGCACCCCCTCGAGCTTTCGCTTAAGATGGCGGGAATGCTGAAAAGCTCCGCCGAGCCGCTTGCGAGCGCGCGGTGGTTCGACTCTCGGCTTTTCGTGTCTATCCCCGAAATCGAGCCCGACACGGAGTTTTCGTTTTTTTGCACGAAAATTTTGGAGGACACCGTCGCGGCGAGCGAGGCCGGGTACGTCCCGAAGCCGTGCATGATAGGGCCTTTCACCTTTATGCGCCTTGCCCGCTGCGATTCGGCTTTCGACAAGTGGTCGAAAATTTACGACTTGGCCGGCGTTTACTGCGAAATTTTGGAGGCTTTAAAAGAGTTCGCGCCATTCGTCCAAATAGCGGAGCCCGTTTTCGCGGAGGACTATCTTTTGATGAACCCGTACAGGGCGCTTATCGCCCCCGTTTACGAAAGGCTGAACGCCGCCGCCGGCGACTCCAAAATAATCCTCACTTCGTTCTTCGACGCTTTTGAAAAAAATCTGGACGCCGCAATAAGCGCGGGGTGCGCGGTTTTGCATGTGGACTGCGCGAAAAGCGTTTCGGAGCTGGACGCGGTTTTGGAGTCTTTGCCGGGCGAAATGTCGCTTTCGCTCGGCGTTGTAAACGGCCGCGACTGCTGGATTAACGACTACGAAAAATCCCTCGCAGTTGTCGGCAGGGCGAAGGCCGCGCTCGGCCCGGAGCGGGTTATGGTCTCTACCT
>JAGBOM010000059.1 GCA_017633865.1 Opitutales bacterium | reverse complement strand
CCCGCGCTTGCGAAGATGGGCGCGATGTCGCTCTTGTAAAAAACCCCGCTTTCGCCGCCTTGCGCGGGCTCGGCGTAGGCGGAACTTGAAGCGCAGGAACTTGCCGCGCAAATAAAAGCAAAAAAATGTTTTACCGAATCTTTCATAATATAAAAATCTTTCTTAGGAAAATCGTTAGGTCTATTCTTTTACATAATTTATATGTTTACAAGCTTTTTATATTTTTATGTTTTTTTTCGGGCGAACTATTTTTTTAATAAATTTTTGCGGGTTGCGCGGGCGTTTGCGGCAAAGGCGGAGCTTAAAAATAGGCGCAAAAAAAAGGCGCGGCATTGCGCGCCGATTCGCTATGTGTTTTGCTTTTCTTCTTTTTGAGCGAAGCGGGAATGCGGGAAAAACGGGTTTGCTATTTTTCCTCCGCCGCCTGTTTTTTTATAATCGAAATCAGGTAGTCCGCGAATTTGCCCTGGTCCTGCCCGAAGTTTGCAAGAGTAAAGGTGTCGCCGTTTTCGAGCAGGAAGGCGGCGTCGTAGGAATTGATTTTGCCCTTGTCAAGCCGCGTGTAGAGCATGACTTTTAGCCCGTCCAAAACCGCGATTTTATAAAAGTTTTTGGAGTAGGTTATGTAGTCTTTTAAAATTTCCTTTTGCCTCTCCTTAGTAAGGCTTAAGTATTGGGCGGAGTAAACCTCTTTGGATTTCGGCGTCATAATTTCGGCGTAGGCGGGGAGGTCGAGGGCGTAGAATTTGGCCTGCCAGAACTTGTAGAATTTCAGGGCGGGCTCGCCGCTGTTTTTGCCGCAAGAAATGTCGATAAATTCAAGCGGGGCGTTTTCTCCGCCGAGCTCCTTTGCCCCCGATTCGTTGAAGGATTCCAGTAGCGACAAAACCGCGGGAGTTCTCAGCGACATATCCCACTTCCAAACTCCGCCAGCGTCTTTTTTAAACGCCGCAAACATCAAGTCGGGGCGCAGCTTGGAGGCCGAGCTTTTGAACGGGACGAGGGCGAAGTCCTCAAAAAATATGCAAAACGGCGTTTGCAGGGCGGATTTGTCGCCGAGTTTAGATACGATTGCGGCGGCCTTCTTCTTGTCGGCGGGCTTTAAAAGAACGCCCTCCAAGTCCGTCGAGTTTTCCGAAATTTTTTGAACCGCGAGGCGGATTTCGTTCGGGATTTTTTCCGCGTCCGCCTTGAACGAGTAGGCCTCCACGGGGTAGCAGGTTTTGGACGCGATAGGCTGCGAGTCTATTTTTAGAAGAATCGGGACTCCCGCGTTCGGGGCTATCCCGAAGCTTTGCATTGCCGCAATCAGGGCGAGCGCCGCGCAAAAAAAGGATTTTTTTATTAACATGGTTTTTTTAAACGTTTTCGGGCTTTACGCCGTGGCGGGCGACCACTTTTATGGCGATGCCTCCGCGCGCGTTGAATTCGCCCGCGACCTCGCACCACACGGGCGACATTGCCTCCACCAAGTCGTCCAAAATGCGGTTTACGACGTGCTCGTGGAAGCACCCCTCGCTTCTGAAGCTCCAGAGGTAGAATTTAAGCGACT
>JAGBOM010000006.1 GCA_017633865.1 Opitutales bacterium | reverse complement strand
TCCATGCCGCTGGACGTCCAGCTCGAAATAATAAGGTCTGTTCCCGGGCTCGAAAACGCGCGCATAACGCGCCCCGCGTACGCCGTCGAGTACGACTACGCCCCGCCGACGCAGCTTTTCGGCACGCTCGAGTCGAAAATCGTCGAGGGGCTTTTCTGCGCGGGGCAGATAAACGGCACGAGCGGCTACGAGGAGGCTGCGGGGCAGGGGCTTGTGGCGGGCATAAACGCCGCCTGCAAGACTGCGGGCGCAGAGCCCCTCGTTTTAAGGCGGCACGAAAGCTACATCGGGGTTTTGATAGACGACCTCGTCACAAAGGGCACCTCCGAGCCCTACAGAATGTTCACAAGCCGCGCGGAGTACCGCCTGCTTTTAAACCACGCGAGCGCGGAAATCAGGCTGTTTGGGCACGCCGAAAAATACGGGCTTTTGGGGGCGTTTAGGCTCGGGAAAATCGCCGAAAAAATCGAAAACGTCCGCAAGTTTTGCGAATTTTTCGAGGGCTCGAAATACGGCGCGATGCTCAAAAGGGAGGGGGAGGCCGCCGAGGAAAAGCTCCCGCAAAGCTTCAAGGCCCTCTCGCGCGAGACGCGGCTCGAAATTTTGTACCGCACAATCTACCGCGGCTATTTGGAGCGCGAAATGAGGCAGATCTCCCGCATGGAGCACCTTGAAAACCTTAAAATCCCCGCCGACACCGACTACTCAAAGCTCAGGGGGCTGCGCGCCGAGGCGGCGCAGAAGCTCGCGAAATTCAGGCCGCTTACCGTCGGGCAGGCGTCGAGAATTTCGGGGGTTTCGCCCGCGGACATCAACGTGGTTGTTCTTTGCGCCTGCCGCCGGTAGGCCGGTTTGGCGGGGGAGGGCGCGGTTTTTTAAGAGGCGGCGCGCGCGGGTTCGCCCAATGCCGTTGCCGCCGAAAAAAGGCGGCGGTTTTTTATTATATTTATATATGGTGTTTTTTTTAGCGTTGTAGGCGGGCTGTTTTTCGGCCTCTTTCGCGCGTTTTCGGCGGGCTTCGTTTTTTACGTTTGACGAACCCGAAGCTTTCGCCAAGTATTCTTCAGCATGGCAAACAAGCCCGTTATCGCGCTTTCAACTTCGTTTTTCCATCGGAAAATTTCCGACGGCTACGAATTGATGTGCAAGGCGGCGGAATTGGGCTTCGAGTATGTCGAGCTCGGCCACACGACCGCTGTGGCGCAGGCCGAGGGGATTTTGAGGGCGGCCAAGGAGGGCGTTGTGAAGGTCGCCTCCGTCCACAATTTTTGCCCCGTGCCCCCGTTTGCGGCGCCTCCCGCGCCGAATTTGTTTTCGCCCGCCGCAAAAAAGCGCGGCGAAAGCGCCCAGTGGGCGCGGCACACGCTGAACACCCTCGCGTTCGCGGCCTCGGCGGGCGCGAAAAGAATGGTCATGCATTCGGGCGAGATGAATTTTTGGCTCTTTTCGCCGGTTGAAAAAATTTCCGCCGCGTGGGGCGAAATCGCGAGGTTTAAGGCGGAGCGCGAGGATTTAATCGCGCTTGCCAAGCGCCGCCCGGAAAAGGATTTTTCAAGGCGCGTTTCGAGCCTCGACGCCGAGTTTGGCGGGGCGATACGCCGCTACGAGTCGATC
>JAGBOM010000005.1 GCA_017633865.1 Opitutales bacterium | reverse complement strand
CTTTTGGGCTCGTCGATGGCGTGGGCGCTTAAAAGCAGAGGGCTGTGCCCGCAAATTCTAGCGTGGTCGAGAAGCGAGCCCACCAGAAAAAAGTGCGCGCAATCCGAATGGTGCGGCGCGGTTTTCGACAACATAAAAGACGCCGTTTTAGACGCGGACTTAATCGTGCTTTCCTCGACCCCAAGCTCCATTCCGTTAGTCGCGCAAGAGGCCGCGAAATTCGCCAAGCCGGGCGCAATCGCGACGGATTTGGGCTCCGTCAAAACCGAAATCGCAAAAAAATGCGCGGAAATTTTCAAGGGAAGCGGCGCGGATTTCGTCCCCTCGCACCCCATGGCGGGCTCCGACAAATCCGGCCCCGAAAACGCCGACAAAAACCTGTTTGAAAACGCCTGCGTGTTTGTATGCGCCCCCGAAAGCTCCCAGCCCGCGCAAAAAATCGCCGATATGTGGAGGGCTCTGGGCGCGCATGCGCACTTTTTAACCCCCGAAAGGCATGACGAAATCGCGGCCTGCATCAGCCATATTCCGCAGGCGGCGGCCACGTCGCTCGCCCTTTTTGCCGCCTCGAAGGGCGCGGACATTTTTAAGAATTTTGCGGGCAACGGATTTAAAGACACAACCCGAATCGCAAAAAGCTCCCCCGAAATGTGGGTAGACATTTTCGCCCAAAATTCGGAAAACGTCGCTAATGGGCTTCGGGAATTTATCAAGATTGCGGACGAGTTCGCCCGCGCAGTGGAAAATAAGGACTCCGAAAAAATCCGCGAACTTATGTCGAAAGCCAAAGCCGCAAGGCTTGATATGGAAAAACAGTATGAATAGCATCCTCCCAATAATTCCCTTTACTAAAAAGGCGTGCGCCGAAGTGCGCGTTCCGCCGTCAAAAAGCATCACTAACCGCGCACTGCTGCTTGCGGCGATTTGCGGAGAGCCAACGCTTATAAAAAATCCGCTGCGCTCGCGCGATGCGGAAATTATGCTTGAGTCTTTAAAGCGGCTCGGGTTCTCGGTTATCGCGCAAAAAAACGGCGGCGTTGAAGTGTCGGGCTCGCCGCGCAAGGAGGCCTCGTTGTTCGTCGGAAACGCGGGAACGGCCGCGAGGTTTTTAACCGCCTACGCCTGCGCTATTGAGGACGGGCATTTCGAGTTCGACTCCGACGCCGAGATGTACGCCCGCCCCATGTCGGGCCTAATAGAAGCTTTAAAGGAACAGGGGGCGCAGTTTGAATTTTTAAGGGAGGAAAACGCGTTTCCTTTCAGGGTGAAAACGTGCGGGCTTAAAGGCGGCAAAATAAAACTCGACGCAAGCCTTTCAAGCCAAATTCTCTCGGCGGTTTTGATGGCCGCCCCCCTTGCAAAAAGCGACACGCAAATAGAGCTTGAAGGCGGCACAGTCTCAAAGCCCTTTGTGGAAATGACGCTAAAAATGATGTCCGATTTCGGCTTTGGCGCGGAACGGACCGGCGGCGGCTCCTTCCTTGTGCGCTGCGGCAAAGCGGGAGTTTCGCCCAAGGAGTACGAAGTGGAAAGCGACGCTACCGCCGCAAGCTACCCCATAATGCTCGCGGGAGTCGCGGGCGGCGCGGTTTTAATAAAAAACTACCCGAAAAACTCCATTCAGGGCGACGCCAAATTCGCCGAATTTGCCGAAAGCGCGGGTCTTGCAAGGCTTGCGCGCCTGGGCGGAGACTTGCTAGCGATAGCTCCCGACGCCCCCGCGGCCTCTTGCGGCGGAGACTTTAACGACATTTCCGACACCTTCCCGACCATTGCGGCGCTGGTGCTGGTTTTGGCGGGACTGCTTGCGGCTTGCTTTTTGATTGCAAAACCGCTGTTCTACAAAATGGCGAGCACGCCGTTTGAGTTCACCAAAAAACTGATCAACAGAACGCCGAAG
>JAGBOM010000058.1 GCA_017633865.1 Opitutales bacterium | reverse complement strand
GATAAACGAATAGCCGCGAACCTCCGCCCTAAACGGCTTTATTTTAGACGGGATTTTGCGCGAGGCCATGGCGGTCGCCGAAACGGGCGTCATGTACTGCGCCTCGTGGCAGCCCACGCAGCTTTGGGTTTCGCCGGGCATCACGGCGAGCCACGAGCGCATAAGCGCGATTGCCGAGCCGTTTTTATCGAGCGGCTGAATGGCTATCGGGCGGTTTGCCGGAACCTCGAAAATCGCCGAGCCGTCCTCCTCGACGGGCACGGTGCCGTGTATTCTTTTAACGTCCCAAGAGCCCTCCTGCCCGATGATGTCGTGGCCGCCCATGTTGCGGTACGAGTAGGTGTACTCGAAAATTCTCAAAGCCTTAACCTCGCCGCGCGGGACGCCCGCAAGCCCCGGGCCCTGGTAGATGTCGTTCAGGAAGACGTGCCCCTTGTCGAGCTTCGGGTTTTCCTTAAGCTTGGGCGCGACCAAGTCCGGAATAACGGAGGGGCGCTTGCGCTTTGCTAGCGGCATGGGCTCGAACAGACCGACTCTTTCGCCCTTTTTAATGAGCGTCATATTGTCGTACTTGTCTATTAAATAAAGCGCGAAAAACCAGTCGGGAGTTCTTGCGGAAACCACCACGAGGTCTTCGGAAACGGGATAGGGGTGCAGGATTTGCGGCCATTTGCCGTTTACGAGCTGGTCTTTTGTTTCGGCCACATACTCCCTGCCGTAGGTCGGGAATTTGTGAACCCTGCCCTGCTCCTCGAACGTGCCCTTGGAGGTGTCGAAAAGATGGAGCTCGCCCGAGCGCGAAATGCCGTGGTGGCCCGAAACTATCGACACGAACTTTGTCGGGTCGTTCGGAATCGGGCGCGTGTAGAAAATCGAGTTCGGCCAAAACGAGGTCGAGCCGTAGTAGGACGACTGCGAGGTGCCGTCGGGGTTCATGCGCATCAAGATTCTCGAGAAGTAGTGGGAATTGTCGGTGTACTCCCAGCGGGTGTACATCACCCTGCCGTCGTTCATGACCGTGGGCATCCAGTCGGCGTCCTGCTCGAAGGTGAGCTGGCGTATGGATTTGTCAACCTTTTCGGGCGAGCCCGCCGCGGGATTCATAAGGTAGAGGTTGGCGACGTAGTCCGAGCCCGAAACGCACGGCACGCCCACATGGCAGGCCGTAGAGCAGAATATGATTTTTCCGTTCGGCAGGTAGACGCCGTCGTAGTTGTCGACGCCGTCGTAAAGACCCGGGGTGAGCATTTTTGGCGTTGGAATAGAGCCCGCGGGCGCGGACTTCAAGTCGATTTCAAAAAGCTGCCAGTTGTCCTTCTTGTCGAGGGAGGAGAACATGATTTTTTCCGCGTCCCAGTCGATTTCCATGTCGGTGATGGCGGGGGTTTCCTCCTCGTTTTTGAAGAGGAGCTTGGCGGAGTCGGGATCGCTTATCTGCATCTGCCAAATTTCGTCGTGCCAGCGCTCCCTGCTTTTGAGGACGGCGTTGCCCTGCCAGTTCGCGGGCAAGGCGTCGTGCGGGGTGCCGAAACGCCTCTGGATATAAACCCATGTGCCCATCTTTTTAAGGCGCGGGTCTGCAAGCAGAGCCTTAGCGGCAAAGGCCTTGAACTCCTCCGCCTTTGCGGACTGCGAATAGTCGCCCGAAACAAACGCGCTCTTTAGCGCGGGGTATTCGGCCTCCCACTTTTTTACGCCCTGCAAATACTCGCGCGGGTAGCTTTTGTACTTTTCCGTAAGGGCGGACACCGCCGCCTTCAAATTGCCGATGTCGTAGCCGAGAGTTTTTTCGGCGTTGTTTACCCTCACCATTTCGTCGAACAGGGCGAGCTTTTCGGCGGGGGACGGCGGGGTTTTGGCGGCCTTCATGGCGTTGATGCGCTTTTCAAACTTGCCCGCGCTGAACATTGAGCGCTACAAAATTCTGCCCAAGGCGTCGTCCAAAATTTTGTCCGCGCCGGCGTTTTGAATTACGCGCAAAAACTCGTCGCGCTCGAAAAGCGAGAGGTGCGAGCCGTACCCGCCGCCGCGAAAGCGCCTTGCCGTTTCCTCGACGGGGTCTGCGTAGGGGCTAAAAAAGGGCTTGTAGTTGCGCTGCAAATCCCTGTCGGGCTTCGTCATTTTCATCAGAAGCTCGTTCTTGCCCGCGTTTAAGTCGAGCTCGAAAATGCGCCTCTCTAAATTATCGCGCCTGGGGTTTTCGGAAATCTTCGCGCCGTTTAAATAGAGCTCCGAATAGCCCAAAACGTTGAGCGTAATTCCGCGCCGCGCCTTTTTGGGCGAGTTTATGGAAATCGAAAACGCGGCGTTGCCGTCGTCGCTTTTTACCGCGCGCATTCCGCCGAAAACAACGCCCGATTTTTTAATGTCGGCAATTTCCGCGTCCTTCCACTTGGCGTAGTTTTTCTGGGCTTTTACGACGGCTTCGGCAAAGCCGCCGCCATTAGCGAATATTTTTTCCGAAGCCGCGCGCGCGTCGCCCTGCGACACCGTTGCCGCAAAGGCCGCGCCGGCCGTCAGAATCAAACCCAACCCCATATATATTTTTTTCATCGTCATAAATTCGCCTTAATCTTTTGCGGAAAAGCTTTCAACAAGGTTTGCGGAAGGCATTTTCCAAAAATTACAGGAAAAATCAAATTCAATCTTCGTTTAGAATCTAAAACAATATTTGAAAAGTCAAATCTTTTTTGTTGTTTTTTTAAAAAAATCGTTTTTAATGAATCCGACAAAAAAAATTGCGCTTTTTGAATTTGCGTTTTTTAATGCGTTTAAACGGCCGATTTTATACTTGCCATATATAATAGGGACAGGACGGATATGAAAATTTTTAAGGCCATAATTTTTTATTGCGCGGCGGCGCTCTCCTGCGCGGCGGGCGAAGGAGGGGGTTTTTTCGGCGACATTATAGACTACGGCGCGGAATACCTCAGCCCCGAATACCTCGCAAGCCCCGACGGCAAAAGCCTGCTTATAGGCTGCAAGACCGGAAACAAAATCCTGCGCCTTGAAAACGACAAGATAACGGGCTCGCTGCCCCTCGGCGGGAGAGTTTCGGGGCTGTGCGCAAGCGGCGCGGGCTTCGGATTTGCGACTCTTTCGGGCGAAGACGGCAAGCTCGTAAAATTCAAGACATCCCCCAAGCTCGAAACCGCCGCCGTTTGGGACGCGGGGCATTTCCCTAACGCGCCCGTCTGCACAAAAGACGCAAAATTCGTCTACTTCGCAAACCAGTTTACAAACATTATAAGAAAAATCGACGCTTCAAGCGGAAAGGAGCTCGCCCGCGGCAGGGCGGTTCACGAGCCCGTCGCAATGGCGCTTTCCCCCGACGAAAAATCCCTCGTAATCCTGAACCACCTGCCCGAGCCCAAAGGCGGCCTCTACGAGGAAAACATCGCCTGCGCCGTGACGATTTTGGACGCCGACACCCTGCAAACCGCCGCAAAAATAGAGCTCCCCAACGGAGCCATCAACTGCAAGGGGCTCGACATCTCAAAAGACGGCAAACTCGCCTTTGTAAGCTATGTTCTGGCGAGGTTTAACGTGCCCACAACCCAGCTTGAAAGGGGTTGGGTAAACACAAACGCAGTCGCCGTCATAGACCTTCAAAACAAAAAGCGGCTCGCGTCTTTTTTGCTGGACGAAAACACCCTCGGCGCGGCAAACCCCTGGGGCGTCAAAATCTCGCCCGACCAAAAAACCCTCGCCGTCGCGACTGCGGGCACGCACGAAGTCCACCTCATAAACCTGCCCGCCCTCTCAAAGAAACTGCGCCTGCCCCGCGACGCCAAAACCCCGCCCGTGGAGGACGACCTCAACTTCCTGTCGGGCATCCGCGAGCGGGTGGCTCTCGAGGGGCTCGGCCCGCGCAACATCTTTTGGCTCGGGCACAATCTCTACGCCGCCCAGTACTATTCCGACAATCTTGAAAAGATTGATTCCGACATGGACAACGAGACCGAAATCGTAAACATCGGCGGCAACCCCCAAATGACAGACGCGCGCAAGGGCGACCTCTTTTTTAACGACGCGCGCATGTGCTTTCAGCAGTGGCTCTCGTGCGCGACCTGCCACCCAGCCACCCGCTCCGACAACCTTAATTGGGACCTCGTAAACGACGGCATCTGCAACCCGAAGCAGTCGAAGTCAATGCTCTACGCGCACTTCACGCCCCCCACAATGATTACGGGCGTCAGAAAGGACGCCGAAACCTGCGTGAGGGCGGGGCTTGTCTACATACAGTTTGTCGAAAGAAGCGAGGAGGACGCCAAATGCGTCGACGCCATCATGAAGCGCCTCAAACCCGTCCCGAGCACCTACGCGCCCAAAGGCAAGCTCTCCGAAAACGCCGAATACGGCGCGGCGATTTTTGAAAGCGCGGGCTGCGCAAAATGCCACAGCGGCAAGTATTTTACAGACATGAAGCTCCACGACATGGGCACCGCCGTAGGCCCCGACGCCGGCAAGAAGTTCGACACTCCTGCTCTAATCGAAGTCTGGCGCTCCGCCCCCTACCTTTACGACGGCAGGGCAAAAACCATTTTCGACATGCTCAAAAACTTCAACCAAAACGGCCGCCACGGAGACACAAAAAACCTCTCCGACGCCGACTTGCGCGCGCTTGAGGAGTACGTCCTCTCGCTGTAATCCCCCGCCGAAATTCCGCAAACAAAAAAGAAAAAAGCATGAAAAACCACTTCGTCAAAATCTTGTTCTTCGCGCTCATTGCGGTTTTTGCCTTAAGCGCGGTTTCGCCGTACGACAGAGCCGTCTGGCGGGTTGAAATGACAAGCGTCTTTGCGGCCTTCGGGCTGCTCGTTTTGACGTACCCGATATTCAAATTTTCCAACGCCTCCTATTTTATAGTGTCGCTTTGGCTGGCCTTGCACGCGATTGGCGCGCACTACACCTTCGAGCGCGTTCCGTTCGACTGGTTTACGCAGCTTGTCGGCGCGGGGCGCAACCACTTTGACAGGCTCGCGCATTTCGTAATCGGCCTAAACTCCTTCGGCGCGGCGGAGCTTGCCCTGCGCGCGAAAATCGCCTCGGGGAAAAAGTCTGCCGCGCTCTTCGGCGTGCTTTTTATAATGTCGCTTGCAAACGCGTGGGAGCTCGTCGAATGGCTCTACGCGGCGGCGGACGGCGGCGAGGTCGGCGCGGCGTTTCTGGGCTCGCAGGGCGACGTTTGGGACGCCCAAAAGGATATGCTCTGCGACACCCTCGGCGCGATATGCGCGGCTATCGCGTTTTTGATTTTCTACCGCCCGCGCGGCGCCGAAGGCGGCAAAATGCCGCTTATCCAAAATTTTAAAATAAATTTGCCTTGACAAATCCCCGCGCGGGTGCTGTCTTTATTGACTTACAAAAATGCCTTGTCCGATGGTGTAATGGTAGCACAAAAGATTCTGGCTCTTTTTGTTGGGGTTCGAATCCCTATCGGACAACCATTTTATTGTTTCTAAAGGAATCGTTCGCGGTTAACGGCGGCGGTTCCTTTTTTTATCCGTTCCGCAATCTTTGACGCAGAGCGTTATTGTTCGGGCAACCCCGCCCGCGTTGGCGACGGGCGAAAATTTTGCGGGCGTTTTTTGTTTAAAAAGAGCGCGAAAATTTTTCCGCCCCAAAAAATCGGCTCGCCGAAAGTTGACAAAACAAAAAATTTTCAAATTATATTGGAGCATGAAAGAGGCTCTTTGGGCAATAAGCTCCGAATTAAAAAGGCGCAAGGCGGAGGGCGAGGAACTCCTCAATATCGACGAGGCCTCGCTCGAAAT
>JAGBOM010000057.1 GCA_017633865.1 Opitutales bacterium | reverse complement strand
TTAAAAATCTGCTTGGAGCTTTCCAAAAATTCGGCCGCCTCGGCCGCCGCCGATTTCGAGGGCGGGCTTTGGCCGAAAATCGAGCCCGCGCTTATGCTCGCGCTTAAAAATATAGACGAAATGCGCAAGGCCGAGGGCGCGGCTCTCGCCCGCGACTTTTCCGCAAGGCTTAAAACGCTGCAAAGTTTTGTGGATTCCATAAAGGAGGCGTCCAAAACCACAGTCTCGGAATATAAAAACGCGCTTCTTGCAAGGCTTAAAAGCCTCAATCTGGAGCTCGATTTGGACGACGAGCGCGTCTTAAAAGAGCTTTCGATTTTCGCCGACAAGTGCGACATAAGCGAGGAGATTACCCGCCTCGAAAGCCACATATCGCAATTCCTTTCCTGCGTAAATTCCGGCGAAATTCTCGGCCGCAAAATGGACTTTATCTGCCAGGAGATGGGCAGGGAAATCAACACCATAGGCAGCAAGGCCAACAACCTGCGCCTTACTAAAATCGTAATCGACTTTAAAAACGAGCTTGAGCGCGTCCGCGAGCAAACGCAAAATGTGGAGTAAAACGGAGCTTAAAAAATGCCTGAAGATATTGTAATTTCCATAAAAAACCTGCGCCACAGCTACGCCGAGGGCGACGGCGAAAAGGAGGTTTTGCACAACATAAATCTCGATTTTAAAAAAGGCGAAATCGCGATTATCATGGGCCCCTCGGGCTCGGGAAAATCGACATTGCTAAAGCTAATCGGAGCCCAGCTTACAATCCAAAGCGGCGAGATTGTTGTCGACGGCAACAGCCTCCACGGCGCAAGCCCCGCTATGCTCCGCAAAATCAGGCGCAAAATCGGCTTTATCTTCCAGAGCCACCACCTTTTAAGCTCGATAAGCGTTCTGCAAAACGTGCAGATTCCCCTCGCTTTTGACGAATCCCAAACCGCAGAAAGCTCAAAGCTCCTCGCGCTCGAGGCGCTCGAAACCGTCGGCATCGCAAGCCACGCCAACAAGAAGCCCGCGCACCTTTCCGGCGGGCAGAAGCAGAGGGTCGCGATTGCGCGCGCGCTTATCAGAAAACCCGCTATTGTGCTTGCCGACGAGCCGACGGCGTCTTTGGACGAAAAGACGGGCAGGGAGGTTGTAGAGCTTATAAAAAAGATGTCGAGGGTTTTGGGGGTCACGGTCGTTTTGGTAACGCACGACAACCGCATATTGGATATAGCGGATAGGAGTGTAAAACTTGTCGACGGCAATTTATTAAGCGATTGATTTTTTTGGCTTCGCGCTTTTGGCGCGGAAGTTCGTTGCTTCGTCAAAAAAAGCTTGGAATGAATTTTTAATTCTATTCCAAGCTCTTTTATTCCTCGCGCCTGCTTCCGCATCCAAAATCGCTCGCCAAAATCAGCGGACTCACAACGGCTTTATTTTCTCCATTTTAAACGGACTCTTTTAAGGTTCTATTTTTTCTTGTCCGCTGTCTAAACTAAAAAGGGGTTCAAATGCGGGGCTGAACTTTTTATTTGACATGGGCTCTTCAAGAATTTTATGATTTTTTCATATCAAAGCGATTTATATTATAAACAATAAAAGGCATAAAAATGGGAAAAGCAAAAACTGTTGAGGCTCTAAAAAAATTTTTTAACAAGGCAAAAGAATACGTAAAAAAATTCCCCCGCAGGTCGGCCGCGATTATAGCTTCCGCCGTCGCGGTGCTGTTTATTTTGGCGCTTGTTTCTTGCGGCGACAAGTATGTCGATATTTGCAAAAACTCGACGCGCGAGGACTTCGGCTCCACCAAAACTTTGGAGCAGGCCGTTAACTCCAACCCGTTCATCAAAAAGGCGAAGTGGGAAACGGTTTCCTTAAACGGCCAAAAGGGGGTTTCCGTAACCTGCTTTATCGACGAGGAGCGCATTAGCAAGGGCGAGCGCAGCCGCTATTTTTCGGGCGAAAACTACCCGTACGTGCTTTTCTTCTCGGTCTATGAAAAATCCGAGGGCCCCGCGGAGGTTAAGCTCAGCAAGATGGTGTCTTACGGGAAGATTGACGGCAAAACAAAGGTCTTGAAGGAAATCACCAATGTAAAGCACCTGAAAGGCTCCCTAAAGCATCTTTACACAGACCCGACGTTGTCGTTCCTGTACCCCTTCAAATAATTTTAGGCGGAGGCTTTTGGCGCAGAAGTTCGTTGCTTCAAAAAAACCGCGATAGTTACATACATAGTATGCGCCTATCGCGGTTTTTTCTTGCGCCTGCTTCTGCATCCAAAATCCTC
>JAGBOM010000056.1 GCA_017633865.1 Opitutales bacterium | reverse complement strand
GTGGCCGACCCCACCGCGCGCGGGTCTTTGCGGAATTTGGAACGCTCTGAAGCCTCGTATTTAAAAGGGAAGCCCGCCACATACCCGACCCATAGCGGAATGCGCAGCGAATTTGAAAAGCCCGCCTGATAGCCGATATTTTCCAAAATCTGCAATTCCCGCGCCATGCGCGGCTGGAAATGCTCGTCTTCGTCCAAGAAATCGCTTGCGGCGGAAAAATTTTTCGACCCAGCGCCCTCCGAGGCGTCGAAATCGCAAGACGCTTCGCCGTCAGAAAAAATGCCTCCGCCGCCCTCGCCGCCAAAGCCGAAAAATTCCGCGATGTCGCTTAAGCTGCAACTTTCCAAATGCTTGTACGCGCCGCTAAAGCTCCCCGAATAGCACAGCGGCGCCGCGAGCAAAAACGACAGAATCACGACTATTACAAAACGCACAAAATACTGGCGATAAAGATGTTTCAACCTTTCTAAAACCTTCATTTCATTCCTCCTTCAATCCTTTTTGCATCGTTTTTTTGAAGGGTTTTTTAAGATTTTTTTAGCCCCGCCGCATAGTAATTCGCCAAATTAAAAAAAATATCCCGCTTTTCTTGAAAAATTTTCGCCATGTTTAAATAAGGCAATAAAAAGCCAAAGAAAAAATCCCGCTATCGCCCTTAAAAATTCTTTTGCAATTTTTGAACCGCCGCCACGCAAAATCCGCCCCTCCCCCGCCTAAAAAACCGCCTCCAAACAACCTCTTCCCTGCGCCCCTCGATTCGCAAAAACGCTTGAACCGCCTGACAAATCATGGTTCGGCTCGGATAATTTTAAAAATTTTATGCGGAAGATTAAAACGGGTAAAATTTTGAAACACTAAAGGCGGAGTTCGCGCGGGCTCGATAAACGCGACATTTCCTTTTGGATTTTTAAATTTTGAGGAGGGCGGAATTTGCGTCGGCTGGAATTTCTTGGGGTTTAAAAGGCAAAAACATTTTTCATACCCAGAAATAAAGGCGGCGGAGCCCTGCAAAGGGCTTTTCTCAAAAGGCGTGCTCATAAAAACCGAGAGCGAAAAAATAATTTTTTGGACGCGCAAAACAAACGAAATTCTGAAGGCTCTTGCCGGCAAACAAGCCCCGACAATATAGGCCCAAAAAACATAAAATCGGGATTTATCCATGAAAAAAATCTATTTTTTTTATTTCGGCGACGGCGGTTTTTGCCGCATCGTTTCGGCAAGCGGCTTTTGCGAATAAAAAAGGCCGGGCTCCCCACTCCGGCCTCGAAAAGTTTTTTATATAAGCCTACTTTTTCACCGAATAGGTGTATAGCGGCGAGGCGAGGATGGTTTTTAAATCCTGAAGACTTATCCACTTGTACTTTCGGGTGTAAACTTCGCCTGTCGGCTTGTTGTAGCCGAGAATCAGGACTTCATTATATACAAAACGGTCGACGGTAGGCAATATAACGTTCTTTTGCTCCCTAAGGAATTTTATATACTCTTGTTGGGTTGAGCTGTTGCGCTGGAGGTCGAATCTATTCCCCGCGCTGATAAGGGTACCTATCGAACGCGTTTTTACGCAGCAGTTCACAGGCATTCCGGCGTCTATGGCGTTTTTTATAGAGTCCATATCGGGTTTTATTTCCTTTACGACTACTTTATTTTCAGCCGCCGCGCGCTTAACGTTATCCATAAGGGTTTTATATTCCGCGTCGGGATTCTCCAAGCAAATTTCCGCAATCTTCTCCGCGCTAAATTCGGGCTTTCCAAAATACACAAATATGTCCGATATATCCTTTACAAAATAAATTAAATGCTGGGATTGCAACTTTGAATAAGCGGCGCCCAACTTGGCATTATTAGGCTTGGGGAAATTATTTATCATAACGTCGTCGAACTTGCGGCTCTTAGCGGATATTTTTTTGCCGTTCGGCGTTCTTTCATCCGATCTAACTTTATAGTTGCGGGAATGCGCGCTTAATAAAACGTTGGATTCGCGGTAATAATAAAGCCCGAATTCGCAATTTTCAAAAGTCCATATTCCGCGGCAGGGGAACAATGAATTTTTTTCTTTTAATCTCGGGTCGTTAACATTGTCGGGATCCCCAAAGAGTTCTTTCATTTTGCCCTCAATAGTTTCCGCAATGTCGTCCATAATTTTGGCTTCAAGCTTTTTATT
>JAGBOM010000055.1 GCA_017633865.1 Opitutales bacterium | reverse complement strand
TTTTTTTTTGGGGGGGGGGGGGGGAAGAACAAATAAAAAAGCCTCCGCCCTACTTCTTCCACTTCCCAAATTGCCGCCTCTCGGGTTCGGGTATCGGGAAAGCCCTCGCCGCAAACTTTATAACCCCCGCCTCGCCCTTCAGCCGCCTGAACGCCTGCGCGTTGAAAGACGAGCGCATGTTGGCGGACTCGGCAACCTCCAGGCAGTCGTCGTCGGACACTTTCAGGTATATGCGGTGCTCCACGTTGCCGCCCTCGGCGTCGTTATAGACATAGTTTGAAAGCATTTTTACGAAGCGCTCGGGGTGGAGGTCGGCGTCGATAAGCCAGTCGCACCTCTTTATGCTGTCAACCGCGGCGGTTTTCATTGACGCGACGCTTTCGCCGTTGTAGCGGACTTCGCCGTCCTTCTCGCAGCGGATTTCGCCCACCACGCATACGCAAAGGCCGTCGGCGAGAGAGTCTTTGCACTTTTCGTAGGCGGAGGGGAAGAAGTTGATTTGCCAAGACTTGCCGCTGCGCGATGAAAGCGTGAAGTACGCCCATGGCTTGTTGTCTTTTTTGCTGAGCTTTTTCGTAAAGTTCGATATGACGCCGCAAAGCCTGAAACGGTCTTTTGAAATGCGCTTAATAAGATCGGCGTCGGGCTCGTAGTCGAGGGCGTCGTCGAGGCCGGCGTAGTCGCTCATGGGGTGGCCCGAAACGTAAAAGCGGAGGTATTCCTTTTCCGCAAAAAGCTTGTCGGCAAGCGGCATGGGCGGCACGTTTTGCGCGAGGATAGACGCGGCGGAATCGGGAGATTCCGCGGTGCCGCCCAGAAGGTCGAACAGGTTTTGCTGGCCGATTTCGGAGTCTTTGCGAAGGTCAATGGCGTGCGCCAAAACGGCGTCGGCGCTCGCCATTAAAACGGCTCTATCAACGCCGAAAGAGTCGAACGCGCCCGACAAAATCAGGCTTTCCATAACGCGCTTGTTCGGCGCCACGCGCTTTGCGAAGTCGAGAATGTCCTTAAACGCCCCGTTTTTGTCGCGCTCCTCTACGATTTTCTGGGAGGCGGAGTCGCCGATTCCCTTTACGGCGGCAAGGCCGAAGCGTATCGAGCCCGCGCTTTCGCCGAAGATTTCGCCGCGGTCGGGCGGCAGCCAGTTTTTGTCGGGAATGGGGGTGAAGGCCTCTCTTGAAATGTTGATGTCGGGACCGAGCACTTTTACGTTTATGGCCTCGCACTCCTCGATGAACGTCGCGACCTTGTCGAGGTTGCCGAGCTCGCTCGAGAGCACCGCCGCCATAAACTCGACGGGGTAGTTCGCCTTCAAATACGCGGTTCTGTAAGAAAGCATCGCGTACGCCGCGGAGTGCGATTTGTTAAAGCCGTACTGGGCGAACTTTTCGAGTATCGCGAAAATCCGCTCCGCCTCGCCGCTTTCGATATTGTTGAATTTTTTTGCGCGCTCCACAAAAACGGCCTTTTGCTTTGCCATGACTTCGGGCTTTTTCTTGCCCATTGCGCGGCGCAGAATGTCCGCCTCGCCGAGCGTATATCCCTCTATGATTCGCGCTGCCATCATCACCTGCTCCTGATAGACGATAACCCCGTAGGTCTCGCTTACGAGGTCTTTTAGAAGCGGGTGCGGAATCTGCACTTTTGACGCGTCTTTCTTGCCCTCTATATACTGGTCGATAAACTGCATGGGCCCGGGGCGGTAGAGCGCGATAAGGGCGATGATTTCCTCGAACGCGCTAAGGCCTATGCGCCTGCAAAGGTTTTGCATGCCTTCGCTTTCGAGCTGGAAAACGCCCGTTGTAATGCCGCTGTTTAAAAGGCGGTAGGTGGCGGGGTCGTCGAGGGGGATTTTTTCTATGTCGAAAGTTTCGCCCGGGCGCGCGCGCAAGATGTTCTGCTCCGCCCCGAAAATCACGTCGAGCGTTTTAAGGCCGAGAAAGTCCGCCTTCAAAAGCCCGAGCTCCTCGTCCGGAGTTTTCGGGAACTGCGTGGTGAGCGCGCCCTCCTGAATCATTACGGGGACGATGTTTGAAAGCGGCTGGTCTCCGATTATTATGCCGCAGGCGTGCTTGCCCGTTTGGCGTATCATGCCCTCGAGCGTCTTGGCCTGGCTGAAGATGTGCCTCGCCTCCGCCGAGGAGTCCAGATATTCGCGCAGCTCCGCGGACTTTTCGTAGGCGGCCTCGAGCGTGATTTTAAGGTCGTCGGGAATTTTTTTGGCGAAGAGGTTGGCCTCGTTGTAGGGCATGGAGTTCACCCTCGCCAAGTCGCGGATAACAACCTTCGCGCCGAGAGTGCCGAAAGTTATGATGTTTGCGACGTGGTCCTCGCCGTACTTGCGGCGGACTTAGTCTATAACCTCGTCGCGGCGCGCCTGGCAGAAGTCGACGTCGAAGTCGGGGGGCGAAACGCGCTCGAGAGAGAGCATTCTTTCAAAAAGAAGCCCGAAGCGCAGGGGGTCGATGTCGGTAATGCGGAGCATGTAGGCTATCATGCAGCCCGCGCCCGAGCCTCTGCCGGGCCCCACGGGTATGCCCTGCGAGCGCGCCCAGTTGATGTAGTCGTAAACAATCAAAAAATAGTCCACAAAGCCCGCGCCCACGATTATCGAAAGCTCGTAGTCGAGCTTGTCGCAAAGGAATTTTGCGCGGTTCGGCGGCTCGCCGCTTTTGGGGACGTAGGCCTCGGGACGGTCGTAGTCCACGCCGTAGCGCTCCATGAGCCCCTTTTTGCAAAGGTCGAACAAAAAGAGCCCGTTCTTGAAAAATTTGGGGTAGTCGGACTCGGCGATTTTAAAATCGGGCTCCTTTCCGTTCTGCTTTAAAACCTCGTTTTTCTTGGCCTCGTAAAGGCGCAGAATGCGCCTGAAATTTTCCTCGTCCTTATTGTAGGAAATTTCCGCGGGCTTCTCGTAGCGCGGGTAGTGGTTTTCGCCGAAGGGGATTTGCAGATCGACCATTTCGGCGACGGCCACGGTGTTGTCAAGACAGCCCTCGATTTCGCCGAGCGCGGCGGCCATTTCGTCGCGCGTTTTTACGTAGAACTCGCTGTTGGGGTAGCGCATTCTGTCGGTGTCGGAAACAACCTTGCCGGTTTGTATGCAAAGCATGGCGTCGTGCACCTCGGCGTCTGCCTTATAGACGTAGTGGGAATCGTTGGTGGCCACGCACCTAAGCCCGAACTCCTTGGCGAGCCGCACAAGCCCCGGAAGGATTTTTTTCTGCTGGGGCATAAAGTGGTTTTGCACCTCTATAAAATAGCGGTCGCGCCCGAAGATGTCCAAAAACTTGGCGGTGGCCGCGCGGGCGGATTCGTAGTCGGAATAAAGCAGATATTGCGACGCCACTCCGTTTAGGCAGCCGCTTAGGGCTATTATGCCCTTTGAGTATTTTGCGAGCGTTTCAAAGTCAACCCTCGGCTTGTAGTAAAAGCCGCGCGTGTAGGCCTCGGACGTTATTTTTGCGAGGTTCAAAAAGCCCTCGTAGTTTTGCGCGATTAGCGTTTTATGGTGTATTTGGTTCTTCGGGAAATTTTCGGGGCGCAAAAGGCCTGGGTCGGCCTCGACGTCGCCTATGTCGTCGGTCTTTTCGATTCGGCGCGGGGGGCGGTCCTCCATTTTGTGGTCGTTTACAAAGTAGATTTCGCAGCCGCAAAGAGGCTTTACGCCGCTTTTTTTGGCGGCGTTGTAAAAGTCTATGGCGCCGGACATATTGCCGTGGTCGGTCATAGCCACGGCGGGCATTCCAAGCTCCGCAACGCGCGCAATCAGGCGGTCAACCCTGCTGCAGCCGTCCAGAAAGCTGTGGTCTGTATGCAAATGCAAGTGTACGAAGTCCATTGGCGAAAATTTTTATTTTTTTAGACTACGGCGCGGGCAAATCGAGTCAACATATTATAAAAAAAGCGGGGGCTTTCGCGAAAAATCCCCCGCTTCGGCGTCAAATTTTTTTGGGGTTCGCCGCTATTTTTTGCTCCATTCGAGCATTTTTTCGATGGGCTTTCTCGCCTTTTTCGCGAGCTCGGGGTCGACCTTTATGCTCGGCGACATATCCCGCAGGCAGTCGCGCACCTTTTCGAGCGTGTTTTTATCCATATGGCGGCAGCGCTTGCAGTTTTGAATGTCGTTGGGCGGGGCGGCGACGAAGATTTTGTCGGGAACCTCGCGGCGCAGGCGGTGTATCATCTGGAAAACCGTGGCCACGATTATCGTTTTTGACGGGTTTTCGCGCGCCCAGTTTATCATCTTTTCAGTGCTGCAGACAAAGTCGCAAACGTCCCTCACGGGCTTGGGGCATTCGGGGTGGCAGACTACGGGCGCGTTGAGGGCGGCCTTGATTTTTTTAATCGCCTCCGGGTCGTAAGAGGCGTGGGCGCAGCAGCAGCCGTCCCAAAGAATCATTTTTCTGCCGGTTTGCTCCTCTACCCAAGAGCCCAAATATTTGTCGGGGGCGAAAATTATGCGCCTGTCTTTCGGGAATTTTTCGACGATTTTTACAGCGTTGCCGCTCGTGCAAATAACGTCGCTTTCGGCCTTCACCGCCCCGCTGCAATTTATGTACGAAACCACCGCGGAGTCGGGATATTCGCGCTTAAACGCCGCAAGCTCCTCCGCCGAGCAAGACTCCTCAAGCGAGCAGCCAGAAGCGGCGTCGGGCATCAAAACCGTTTTTTCGGGGTTCAGGATTTTGGCGGTTTCGGCCATAAAGTCCACGCCGCAAAACACGATGACGTCCGCGGACGTGTCGCGCGCCTGGAACGAAAGCCCCAGAGAATCGCCGCAGAAATCCGCTATTAGCTGTATGTCTTCGTCGACATAGTTGTGCGCCAAAATCACGGCGTTGCGCTCGCGCTTGAGGCGCAGAACCTCCTCTTGCAGGGGGCTAAGCGCGGGCTTGGGCGAGTCTTTGTAGGGGGGAAAAATTATAGGTTCCATATTATTAGCAAGAAATTGACATATACCCCCCGCGCGGTCAATATATTTCAATTTAAGACAATGGACGAAAATTCGGCAGCGCAAGTGGCTCTTTTTAGCGGCATAGACCGCCTTCTGACCTACCGCATACCCGCAAATTTGGCCGGGAAGGTTTCGGTGGGCTCGATGGTGCGCGTGCCGCTTAGAAATTCGAGCGCGGCGGGGGTTGTCGTAAAGATTGAAGGGGCGAAGGCGGGCGAAGGCGGCTTTAAGTTAAAACACATTTCAGAGCTTGTGCAGCCCCAGCGGGTGCTAACGCCCGACTTGGTAAAGCTCGCCCTTTGGATGAAAGACTACTACTGCTGCGGCCTGCAATGCGTGCTGGAGTCCATGATTCCCGCAGTCGTAAGAAGCGGCAAAGACCCAATGCGCGCCAAGGAGCTCGTGTTGGAGCGCAGCCTTTCGGCCGACGAGGAGCAAAAGCTGAAAAAACGCGCCCCCGCGCAATTTGCGCTCTACCAAGCTTTAAAGGAAAACGGAGAGCCCATGCTTAGAGCCGCGCTTCTAAAAATGGCGGGCGCGGGCGACTCCGCCGCAAGCGCGCTAATCTTAAAAGGCGTGTTTAAGGAGCGCGAAAAAATCATAACCCGCCCCGCCTATGACGACCCCCTCTCCGCCGCCGAAAAAATCCCCGAGGACTTCCTCCCGCTTAACGACGAGCAATCCGCCGCCTTTAAAGACATTTCAAACGCCGTCGCCGAAAATAAATTCCGCGCCCACCTGCTCTACGGGGTTACGGGCTCGGGCAAGACCGAGGTTTACATGCGCGCCATGCGCGACGTCGTTAAAAACGGCGGCGGCTGCATATTTTTGGTCCCCGAAATTTCGCTCACGCCGCAAACTGTCGGCAGGCTGCGCTCGCGGCTGGGCAACCTCGGAACG
>JAGBOM010000414.1 GCA_017633865.1 Opitutales bacterium | reverse complement strand
CGGGGCTCGAAACTATGAGCTTTCCGTTTTTGATTTCGACGTCCGCCCACTTCCAGTCTCGCGGGTTTTCGCCGCGTATTGCAAAGCCCGTGATTTTTTCGGGCAGGGGGCGTTTTTCGTCTTTTGCGGTGTTGATTTCGGGCAGGGGGGCGAGCTTTAGCCCGTCGGCGTGCGAAAGCTCTATTTCGATTTTATTGCCGTCTATTTTCATGGACTTATATGGGGGCGACATCGCGCGGCTTTCCTTGCCCTTTTTGTAGACCTGCGCAAGGGCGAGGTTTGCGAGGCGCTCGCAAATTATGTGCTTGTGCGGCGGGTGGATGTCGCCCTGGCCGCCCGCGAGCGAGCCGCCGTTGTCTATCGAGCAGACTACCCCCGTTTTGGGGAGGGACAAGACCTCGCCCTGCGCCTCTCTTATGCCGCCCCAAGAGTGCATTTGGACGGGGTCTTTTTGGGTGTCCATATATGCGGCAAGCTCTACGTAGTAGAAGTAAAAATCGCGCTTAAAATGCTTGCGCCACGATTTTACAAGAAGCTTTTGCAGAGCGCCGTATTCGTATGGCTGGTTCGAGTTCGACTCGCCCTGGTACCACAGCACGCCTTTCGGGGCGAGGGGGGCTATGCCGCAAATCATGGCGTTATAGATGTTGCCGGGAAGCTCGGCGCTTGAGACGATGTCTTTCGGCAGTTGCGGGCGGGTGTTTGCGTTCTTGTTTTGAAGAGCCCAAGACGGATTTTTTTCGAGCCATTTGGGGAAGTCTTTTAGGTAAGCGTCGTGCATTTCCCCGTAGCGGTCGACGTCCTTCATTTGGGCGTCGTGAATTTCTTTGCAGACGGGGTCGTCCAAAAAGGCGCGGCGGGGAATCCACGGCTCTATTCTTGTGCCGCCCCATGAGGAGTTTATAAAGCCCACGGGGGTGTCCAAAGCCCTGCTTATTTTGGAGGCGAAAAGGTAGCAGACCTGGCTTACGTCGTGCTGCGCAAGCGTTTTGCCGTCAATCTTCCGCCACTGGCCCACGACCTCGTCGACGGGTTCGCCCAAGACAAACCCGTTAGGGCGAATTATGCGGATGTCGCCGTTTAGCGCGTCGGCGTCGGCCTGGCATTTTTTTACGAACTCCTTGTCGACGGGCGCGTCGCGGAAGTGCCAGTGCATATTGCTTTGCCCCGCGCCTATCCAAAGCTCGCCCGTGATGACGTCCTGAATCCGCGCGCTTTGGCCGTCGGAAGTGGCCTCGATGTCCAAAACCGTGCGCTTGGGGAAGGCGGGGAGTTTTGCGAACCAGCGGCCTAATTTGTCGCTTTTAATGTTCGATATTGTTTTTTCGACCGTTTTGCCGTCTTTTAAAACGGCTCTATATTTGAGGGCGACGGGCCTAAGGGGCTCGTCGGTTTTGCCGGCTATTACATTTTCCTCATTCGCCTGCAATACCATGCTGTCTTGGTATATGTTTTTAAAGCGAATGTCCCCGAAGGCGGAGGCCGCGGCGACTGCCGCGGCGGCGATTAGAATAGTTTTTTTCATCATATATATTTTTTGTTTTATATCTTATATAAATAATGCCGAGGGGGCGGGGCTATTTGCACTGCTGGGCGTTTTCGATAAAGTCGGCGACAATCGCGGGGTCGCTAAAGCCGTGCGGGTGGTGCTTGTTTTCGGGGCGGAAGATTTCGGTTATGTCGCCCCCCGCCTTTTTGAAGTTTTCGACGTAGATTTTTTCGTTTTTTTCGTAGTTTACGGCTTCGTCCTTGCCCGCCGACACCACAAGCACGGGCGTTTTGCTTTTGGCGAGGTTTTGATAGTTGAATATGGGGCTTCCCTTAAAGCCCTTCAAGTCGCAAATGTTCCACTCCTTTTTTAGGCCGTCGAGCCATTCGGCGGAGGAGATGCTTAAAGAGTCGCACACGGGGTTGTCGACATAGACGCAGGCGGTTTTGCACGGGTGTTTGTTCGCCCACATAAGAGACGTAAGCCCGCCGCGGCTCATGCCTATAAGCGAAACCTTTTTGGCGAGGCTATATTTGCTTCGGCAGGTTTCGTAAAAATCGTCCAAAGCCTTCAGCGCCTCGGGGCTCGCGTAGGTGTAGGAGAGGTCGTAAAAGGCTATGTAAAAGCCGCGGTTTAAGAGCTCGCGCTCGGCGTTCGCAAACGCCAGAAACCACGCGGGCTTTATCGCCCAGGCCTTGTCGGCCCTCGGCTTTTTTGGGGAAATTACCACGGCCTTTCTGCCGCCGACCTCGAAAACGTCGAGCTTAAAGCCGTTCCACGAGTTTTGGGGGAAGTCGTTTTCGTCGACGCTCGGCCTGTCGGACAGAGCCGCGCTTGCGGGGCTTGCCAATCCGAAAAAGGCGCAGGCGGCAAAAAGCGTTCCGGCAAAAATCTCGCAAAAAGTTTTCATAAAGCGGACAATGGCGGATTTTCGCGCAAAAAGCAACCCTTTAATGCCGCGCCCGCCCCGCGGGGGTCTCTTACGTTTGAGGGCGGCGGGGAGGGCGGTTTAAAAAATCGCTTTTTTGATTGACGATTTTAGGCGGGGAGGGTAGTTTTTTAAAAATTCCGAACAATGCCGGATTGTTTTTTTGAAAAGCCTTCCGAATTGTTTTTTTATTTTGCGCCCCGCCTTTAATCGGGAACATTTCAAACTAATCAACAAAACAGCATATGAAAAACAAGTGTATTACAGACGCGAACGAAGCGGTGGCATCCGTCGCTTTCAGGCTCAGCGAAACGATTGCGATATACCCCATCACTCCCTCCTCCCCCATGGCGGAGTCCTGCGAGGAATGGGCTGTAAAAGGCAAGAAAAACCTTTGGAACACGACTCCGGAAATCTCGCAAATGCAAAGCGAAGGCGGCGTCGCGGGCGCTGTCCACGGCGCGTTGGCTACGGGCACTTTGATGACGTCCTTTACGGCGTCGCAGGGCCTGCTTTTGATGATTCCCAACATGTACAAAATCGCGGGCGAGCTCACCCCCTTTGTGCTGCACGTTTCCGCCCGCGCCCTCGCGACCCACGGCCTTTCCATTTTCGGCGACCAGGCGGACGTCATGGCTTGCCGCCAGACGGGTTTTGCGATGCTCTGCTCCAACTCCGCGCAGGAGGCGCACGACATGGCGGCGATCGCCCACGCCTCCACGCTTGAGTCGCGCGTTCCGTTCATACACTTCTTCGACGGCTTCCGCACCTCGCACGAGGTCAACACCTACGAGTTTGTCGACGACGACACCCTCCGCGCCCTCGTCCCCTACGAAAAGGTTTTGGAGTTCCGCGCCCGCGCGCTTTCGCCGGAGCGCCCCTTCATCAAGGGAACGGCGCAAAACCCCGACGTTTACTTCCAGGGGCAGGAGGCTCGCAACAAGTTCTACACAAACTGCGTTTCCATCGTCCAGGAGAATATGGACAAGTTCGCCAAGCTCACGGGCAGGCAGTACAAGGTTTACGAATACGTGGGCGCGCCCGACGCCGAGCATGTTGTTGTCGCCATGGGCTCGGGCGTGCAGACGCTCGAGGAAACCGCCAAGTATTTGAACGCCCACGGCGGCAAATACGGCGTTTTGAAGGTTCGCCTGTTCCTCCCGTTCGACGTTTCAAGGCTTGTTAAGGAAATCCCCGCGAGCGCGAAAACCATTACGGTTCTCGACCGCACAAAGGAGCCCGGCTGCGCAGGCGAGCCCCTTTACCAGGACATCGCGACCGCAATCGTCGAGGGCAGAAATTCCGGCGATATCAAGGGCGACCCGAAGCTTCTCGGCGGCCGCTACGGCTTGGGCTCAAAGGAATTCACCCCCGCCATGGCGAAGGCCGTTTTTGAAAACTCGACGCTCAACCACTTCTCGGTGGGCCGTGTGGACGACGTCACCAACCAGTCGCTCTCCTACGACGAGTCTTTCTACCTTGAAAGCGACAAGGTTTTGCGCGCGGTATTCTTCGGCCTCGGCTCCGACGGCACCGTGGGCGCGAACAAAAACACCATTAAGATTATCGGCAACGGCACCGACAACTTCGCCCAGGCGTACTTCGTTTACGACTCGAAGAAGTCGGGCGGCATAACGGTTTCGCACTTGCGCTTCGGCCCGGAGGAAATCAAGGCTCCGTACCTCATCAAGAACGCGCAGTTCGTGGCCTGCCACCAGTTCTCGTTCATGGACAAGTACGACATTCTCGACCGCGCGGCCGAGGGCGGCGTGTTCCTGCTCAACTCCATTCACGGGGCGGGCGAAGTCTGGAACTTCCTTAACCGCGACGTCCAGAAGAAGATTATCGACAAGAAGCTCAAGTTCTACGTGATAGACGCCTACAAGGTCGCCAAAGAAACCGGCATGGGCGGCAGAATCAACACCATCATGCAGACCTGCTACTTCGCGATTTCCGGAGTGCTGCCGGCCGACGAGGCCATCAAAAAGATTAAGGCCTACGCGGAAAAGACCTACATGAAGAAGGGCAAGGCGGTTGTCGAGCACAACTGGATGGAGAACGGCGGTGCTTCCGTGGACTACACGGTGACGATTCCGCAGAACTCCGCCAACGCTCCGGTTCCCGGCGAATAAGCAGACCTTCTGCAAGACGATAACGGGAGGGGCACCCTGCGGGGCGCCCCTCCTTTTTTGTTGTTTTGTCTTGCTGCACACGGATTTCGGAAGAGAAAAAAATTAAAAAAAACATCATAAAATGAAATTCTTTTTTGAAAAATGTTAT
>JAGBOM010000413.1 GCA_017633865.1 Opitutales bacterium | reverse complement strand
TTAGATAAATTAGCGCAAAATTCCGAAAATTTCATCGGCAAAGACGACCTCGCCGCGAAGCTCGCCAAGGGCGCGAAGCTCCGCGCCAAGCTCGGCGTCGACCCCACCCGCCCCGACCTGACCTTCGGGCACATGGTCGTGTTCAACAAGCTCAGGCAGTTTCAGGACGAGGGGCACCAGGCCGTGCTCATAATAGGCGACTACACCGCCTGCATAGGCGACCCCAGCGGCCGAAGCGCCCTGCGCCCGATTCTAACGCCCGAACAGGTCAAGGCGAACGCCGAAACCTACCTCGACCAGGCCTTCAAGATTTTGGACAAAGGCAAGACCGAAGTCCACTACAACAGCGAGTGGTTCGGCAAAATGTCGTTTGCCGACATGCTCTCGCTCGCGCGCAAAATGACCGTCGCAAGAATGCTCGAGCGCGACGATTTCGCCAAGCGCTACGCCTCCAAAACGCCGATTTCAATCGTCGAATTTCTCTACCCGCTCATACAGGGCTACGACTCCGTCATGATAAAAAGCGACGTCGAGCTCGGCGGCAGCGACCAGCTTTTCAACAACCTCGTCGGCCGCGAGCTGCAAAAGGACGCGGGCTTCGAGTACGGGCAGGCGGTGCTTACAATGCCGCTTTTAGTCGGCCTTGACGGCGTCAAAAAAATGTCGAAAAGCTACGACAACTACATCGCCTTCAACGACTCCGCCCGCCAGATGTTCGGCAAGATAATGTCCGTCTCCGACGAAACCATGTGGAACTACTACAAATACCTCCTGCTCTTTACGCCCGGGCAGATAGAGGCGAAAAAGTCCGAGCACCCCATGCTCTGCAAAAAGCTGCTCGCAAAGACTCTCGTCGAAAAATTCTACGGCGCGGAAACCGCGCAGGCCGAGCTTGAAAATTTTGAAAAGGTGTTCTCCAAAAACGAGAATCCCGACGACATGCCCGAATTCGCGTGGAGCGAACTCTCGCCGAGCTCCGAAGAGGATACTCTGCTAAACCTGATGGCGAACACGCGGCTTTTCCCGAGCAAGAAGGAGGCGCGCAGGCTCGTCGAGCAGGGCGCGGTAAAAGTCGGCGGCGAGAGAGCCGCGGACCCCGCGCTTAAAATCGGCAAGCCCTCGGGCGAAACCGTAATCCAGGCGGGCAAGAGGGTGTTTTTCAAAATAAAGGCGTAGCCCCCGCCGCGGCGCAGCAAAAAATGCCACAAGAAGAAACCGTACAGCTTGAGGGCGTGGTCGAGCGCATAGTGTTTTTCAACGAGGAAAACCACTACTGCATCGCGCAAATAAAGCCCGTAAAAGCCGCGCAAAAAGGCCTCGGGCAAATCACCGCAACGGGCGTAATGCCGAACATCGAATGCGGCGAGACCGTAAAAATCTGCGGCGAATGGCTCAAGCACAGGGAGTACGGCCTGCAAATCAAAGTGTCGTCTTTCGAAAGCAAGCTGCCGTCCGACTTGTACGGGATGGAAAAATTTTTGGGCTCGGGGCTGATTTCGGGCATAGGCAAGGAATACGCCAAAAGAATCGTCGAGCGCTTCGGCGCCGACACGCTTAAAATTATCGACACCGACTCCGGCAGGCTGCGCGAGGTTGACGGAATAGGGGCAAAGCGCGCCAAGAAAATCAAGGCCTCGTGGGACGAGCGCCGCTGCCTGCGCGACGTCATGATTTTCCTGCAAAAGTACGGCGTGGGGGTCGCGACGTGCCTAAAGCTCGTGCGCCGCTTCGGAATGGACGCGCCGCGAATCGTGCGCGAGGAGCCCTATTTAATGGCGCGAAAGGTGGAGGGCGTGGGCTTTAAAACCGCCGACAAAATCGCGCTTAATTCGGGCATCGCAAACGAAAGCATGCAAAGGGTCGAGGCCGGAATTTTGTACGCGCTAAAGGAGTGCGAGGACGACGGCGACACCCGCGTGCCCGCGGGCGAGCTTGAGGCAAAGGCCGCCGAAATGCTGTCGCTAACAAAGGAAAGATGCGCCGAGGGCATTGGCGGGCTTCTTAACAGCGACGAAATAAAAATCGTCTGCGAACGCTCCATACAGTCGGCAAAGCTATACCGGGCCGAGGAGGTTTTGGCGGCGGGGCTTAAAAAAATCCTGCGCGGCAAAAGCGCGCTCGCCCCGATAAAGGTGGGCGCGGCGATAAAATGGGCGAGGGAAAAAGCCCATATGGACTTCGCCCCCGAGCAGGAGGCCGCGATTTTCGAGGCTCTCACAAACAAGGCCTGCGTTATAACGGGCGGCCCCGGCACCGGAAAAACCACGATTTTGCGGGCTCTTTGCGCGATACTTCGCGCAAAAAAAACGCGAATCGCCCTCGCCGCCCCCACGGGCAGAGCCGCGCAAAAAATGGCGGAGTCGACGGGGCTTGAGGCCAAAACCCTCCACAGGCTTTTGGGCTTCGACTCGTCGAAGGGAAAATTCCTCCACGACGCCGAAACCCCCATACCCGCAGACTTTGTGATTATCGACGAGGCCTCCATGCTCGACACGCGCCTTGCCGCGGCCGCCTTCAGCGCGATCCCCGCGGGGGCGTCCCTCGTTTTGGTGGGCGACATCGACCAGCTCCCGAGCGTGGGCCCGGGCAACGTTTTAAAGGACATCATCGAGTCTAAAGCCGTAAAAACCGTCAGGCTAAGCCGCATATTCAGGCAGGGCGACCGCTCACAAATCGTTATGGCCGCGCGCGAAGTTTTAAACGGCAATTCCGCAATCGAAGGCCTGCGCCCTGCGCCGCTTGGCTCGGCCGATTTTTCAAGCGACATCAATTTTATAGACGCGAAAACCCCCGAGGAGTGCCTTGAGGCCTGCATGCTGCTTTGCAAAAAGCTGATTCCCTCGCGCCTCGGCCTAAACGGGATTTCAGACATACAGGTGCTAGCGCCCATGCACAAGGGAACGGCGGGAATCGCCGCCCTAAACGCCATGCTCCAGCGCGAGATGAACCCGACCGGCGACTTTATAATGTACGGGCTTACAAAGTTCGGCCGCGGCGACAAAATAATGCAAAACCGCAACAACTACGACCTCGACGTCTTTAACGGCGACATGGGCATAATCAAAAAAGTCTCGCGCGAAAACGGAACGCTCGCGGCGGATTTCGACGGCAAGACAGTCGAGTATTCGCGCGCGGAAATGGGCGACATAAATTTGGCGTACGCCGTTTCCATACACAAGTCGCAGGGCAGCGAATTTCCCGCGGTGGTGGTTCCGCTTTTAAAGCAGCACTTTATGATGCTGCAAAGAAACCTCGTCTACACCGCCATAACAAGGGCGCGCAAAAAGGTTTTTATTGTGGGCGACTTTGCGGCGTTCGATTTGGCCGTAAAAAACTCGCGCCCGCAAATACGGCGCACAGCCCTTAAGGAAAGGATATTATGCCCGTAAAAATCTACAACAGCCTTGCGGGGAAAATCGAGGAGGAAGCCGTCTGCGCAGAGGGGCTTATGAAGTTTTTGTACGGCTCTAACCCCGCGGGGAGCCTCGCGCTTTGGGCGCTTTTTAGGCGCGCGTTTTTCTCGAAAATCTGCGGCGTTTGGGCGAAGTCAAAAACCAGCAAAAAATACGCGCTAAAATTTATCGAAAAAAACAATATAGACGTTTCGGAAATGTTTAAGAAGCCCGAGGAGTTCTCGTGCTTCAACGACTTTTTTACGCGCGAGCTTAAATTCGGCGCGCGCCCCGTCTCGCAAGACCCGCTCGACATTTCCTTCCCCGCCGACGGGCGGCACCTTGCATTTGAAAATCTTTCCGCAAAAAACTCCTTCTACATAAAAAACCGCGAGTTTAAGCTCGCCGAATTTCTGGGCTCTGAAAGCCTCGCGAAACGCTTTGAGCAGGGCGCAATGATGATTTCGCGCCTGAGCCCGGCAGACTACCACCGCTTCCACTGGGGCGTTTCGGGAATAGTGGCGGCGCGGAAAAAAATCGGCGGCAGCCTCTACTCGGTAAGCCCGATTGCCCTCCGCAAAAATCTGGACTACCTGCTGCAAAACAAAAGGGTTCTGACGCTTGTGGAGCTTGGCGGCGGGGCGATGTGCGCGACCGTCGAAATAGGCGCGACAAACGTGGGCTCGATTGTGGAGCTCGACAATCTCGGCGACGCCGTGTCGCGCGGGGAGTGCAGGGGATACTTCAACTTCGGGGGCTCCTGCATAGTTACGATTTTCGAGAAAGGCTCGGTAAAATTCAACGCCGACATTTTAAAATATTCCGCCGAGCCGGTGGAATATTACGCCCTCGCAAACCAAACCTGCGGCAAACTGCTAAAATAAAAAACCCGCCAAAACTATGGAAGAGCTTTCCAAAAAACTCAAAAAATTTAAGGACATTTCCGTGAAGCTCACGCTCTCGGAGCGCTTTGAAGACGCCGAAAAAATGTGCGCCGCCGCCCTCGAAATGCTTGAGCAGGCTGAAGAGTCCGAACAAAAGGCGGTCTGGGCAAGCGAAATTAGAAGCGCCTTCGCCGCCGTAAAAATGGCGGAAAAAGACTTTGAGGGCGCGGCGGGCGAATATTTTAAGGCTGTGGAAAGCCTCATAAGCCTGCCTCTCTGCGCAAGGCTCGCATTCGCGTATGACAACCTCGCAAAAGCCCTAAAAGCCAAGGGCGACGCGGAGGGAGCTCTCGAGTGCAAAAAGTCCGCCGTAAAAATACTTGTCGAAACCATGCCCGAGGCCTCGAACGTCGCCGCGAAAAAATATTTTGAAATCGCCTCGGAGCTCGAGGCGCTAAACCGAGCAAGCGAGGCGATAGAAATGCGCCGCCTCGCGCGGGAGGCGGCTTCAAAATAAGCTTGAAAAGCGAAAATTTTGCGCCAATTATTAAGCCGATATGTCAAAAAAGATTCTTATTCTCGGCGCGAACGGCTTTATAGGCTCGTCCCTTTCGTGGGCGATACTCAAAAATACGGACTGGGAGGTTTACGCCTTCGATATGTCCGACAAAAAACTGGCGCACTGCCTTAAAAACGAAAGATTCCATTTCTTCGAGGGCGACGTAAACATCCATAAGGAATGGATAGAATACCATATCAAGAAGTGCGACGTCGTAATCCCCCTAATCGCAATCGCGACCCCCACGCTGTACGTGCAAGACCCAATCAGGGTTTTCAACCTCGACTTCGAGTCGAATTTGGACATCGTAAAAAAATGCGTCAAGTACGGCAGGCGCATCATATTCCCATCAACGAGCGAGGTTTACGGAATGTGCCAAGACAAGGCCTTCGACGAATACGAATCCAACCTCACCCTCGGCCCCGTTCCCAAGGAGCGCTGGATATACTCCTGCATAAAGCAGCTTATCGACCGCGTAATCTGGGGCTACGGCAACCACGAGGGCTTGGACTTCACGCTATTTAGGCCATTCAACTTTATCGGCCCCAAGCTTGACGACATCAAAAACCGCAAGGAGGGCTCGTCGAGGGTCATGACGCAGTTCCTGCACAACATCATAAACGACAAGCCCATCAAGCTTGTCGACGGCGGCCTGCAAAAGCGCTCGTTCACGTTCATCGACGACGCCATGAAGTGCATGCTTAAAATCATCGAGAACAAGGACAACTGCGCAAGCGGCAGAATTTTCAACATCGGCAACCCCTACATGGAATTTTCGATTAAGGAGCTCGCCGAAATGCTCATCGAGGAGATTTCCAAATACAAGGGCTACGAAAACATCGCCAAAACCGTAAAGATAGAAACCGTCTCGAGCGAGGAATACTACGGCAAGGCCTACCAGGACGTCGCCTTCAGAGTCCCCTCCATTAAGGAGGCGGAGGAGCGCCTCGGCTGGAAGCCCCAAACAGACCTGCGCACGGCAATACGCCTTACGCTCGACTACCACCTGCTCGGCAAAGACTACGAGCTCGAGCAGTAGTCCGAACCAAAACATTCACCGGCGGCGGCGCGAAAAACGCCGCCTTTCTTTTTTAACAAAGCGCAAAAAAAAATGGGAAAACTCGCAATAAAAGTGGATGTCGACACCTACCGCGGCACGCGCGACGGCATTCTGCCGCTCTGCGCGAAGCTCCAAAACGCCGGCTGCCCCGCCCTCTTTTTGTTCTCGTTCGGGCCCGACAACACCGGGAAAGCCCTGC
>JAGBOM010000412.1 GCA_017633865.1 Opitutales bacterium | reverse complement strand
CCCGAACGCGGTCGACGCGGGCGCGGGCGCGTCGCTTTTAAAGGATATTCCGAAAATGGCTAAAATAGCCAGCGCGGTTGTGGAGGCCGTAAAAATTCCCGTAAGCGCGAAGATGCGCACGGGCTGGAATTCTGAAAATCTGCGCACTTTTGAAGCCGCAAAAGCCCTTCAAGACGCGGGGATTTCCGCGCTGGCGCTGCACGGGCGCACAAAGGCGCAGGGCTACTCGGGCGACGCCGACTGGCCGCTGATTGAGAGCGTTGCGGAGGGTTTGGCTATTCCGGTAATCGGCAACGGCTCGGTCGAAAAGCTGGGGGCGGAACATCTTGCGTCGTCGGCGTGCTCGGGGTTTATGATAGGCAGGGCGGCGATTGGGAATCCGTGGATTTTTTCCGAAATAAAGGCGAGGATGGCGGGCGGAATTTTTGAGCCGCCGAGCCCCCGGCAAAGGCTTGAGGCCGCTATTTTTTATCTTGATAAAGTGGCGGCAAAAGCCGATAAATATGCGTTTATTAACGTTCGCGCCTCTGTTATGGCGTTTTTAAAGGGCTTTTCGGGCTCGAAAGAGGCGCGGCGGGAAATCTCGAACGCCGCCGATTGCGGCGCGGCGCGGAGGGTTCTCGAAAAATTTTTAAATAGATGAAGCATTTTTTTACAGCGTTTTTGATTGTTTTGGCGGTTTTTAGCCCGCCGCTTTTCGCGGGGGGCGCGGCCAATTCGGACGGTTTTGCGCAGGCGCTTTCGGCGTACAAGGCGGGAGATTTCAGCAAGGCAAAGGCTCTTTTTTTGGGGATAACCGACTTTAAAAGCCCCGAGGAGAAGGCCTACAGAAACCTTCTTTTGGCGAACACTTGCGCCGCCACGGGCGACTTGGAGCTTGCCAAAACCGCCTTCCCGCAGGCTTTTGAAAGCGTGCCGGCGGGCAACGAGTATCCTCTCGCCTCCGCGTTTTCGGGGTTTTGCGACGCAAACAAACTTTTCTCTTTCGAGCTCGAATATCTCGAGCCTTTTTACGCGAAAAATCCGCAGCTTTTAAAGGGCAACTCCATGCTCGCCTACCGCTACGCGAGGGCTCTTAACGAGTGCTCGAAATCGGCGCGGGCGAGGGAGGTTCTCGAAAATCTTTGGCGTGATTTTGCCGCGGACGCGTCCGCCGAGGGGGTTGACAAAATTTTGTTCGACCCGTCTTTAACGGCTCTTTTGAAGGATTTTGCGGCCTCTAACTTGCCCGGGGGCAAGCCCGAAATCGCGAGGCTTAGGGCTGAGATTTTATCGGGCGGAAAAATAGGGGAGATTCCCGAAAATCTGTCGCTCGGCTTGGCGCTTTGGCTTGCTCAAAACACCGAAACGGTTGACACCAAGGCGATGGAAAGCGCGGTGGAGGCTTCGGAGGGCTCGGCGTTCGCCTGGAAGGTTTTGTACTTTTTGGCGAAAAAATATTTTGGCGAGAAGGAGTACGCGCTCGCTTTCGGGTTCGCGTCCCGCGCCGACACGCTCTCGCCCGATTCGATTGCGGACACTTGGGGCCTTAAGATTTTTATGGGCGACTGCATGAGGTTTATGGGCAGGCCGAAAGAGTCCGTAGAGTATTACGCCTTTGTAAGCAGGAACCCGTCGTGCCAGGGGGCGGCCGCCGCCGAGGCTCTGTTTAAAACGGGGCTTGCCTTTTACGAAACGCAAAAGTACGGCGAGGCCTCGTACTTCTTCCAGTACGTCGTTTTGGCGTATCCCGCAGACGAGAAGTGGACGCCGAAATCCTACTACTACGGGGCGTTGTCGCAGGTAAAGCTCGGCAACAATCTGATAGCGAAAAACTTTTTGCGCGACTATCTGCGCCGCGCGAAAAATCGGGACAGCCAAATATATCGGGACATTCAGGCGCTTTGGTCAAACATAGGCTTCGACTGATTATGAAGATACTCGGCTTGGATTACGGGCATAAGAGGATAGGGCTTGCGTTTGCCGACGAGCTCGGCGTGGCGTACCCTTTGCAGGCCGCCGTTGAAGGCGATTTCGAGGCCAAGATTGCCCACATCGGCCGCGAAATTTCAGCCCGCCGCCCCGACAAGCTCCTTGTCGGCTACCCCTACAATATGGACGGCTCCGCGAGCGAAAAAATGCGCGAGGTGGACGAATTTATAAAGACGCTCAAGCAGCGTTTCGGCTTGGAGGTTGAAACTTCCGACGAGCGTCTAAGCTCGTATCAGGCCGAGAGCGATTTGGCGGCGTTTTCGGCAAAGCGCAAAAACTCGAAGTCCGTGGCCGCGCGCAAAAAATACCGCCGCACGGGCGATCTCGACAGCCGCGCAATCGCGCTCGTGCTTCAGGACTACATCGATTCAAACCCGCAAATTTGGAGCCGCTAAGCCATGCCCGAACAACGCTTTAAATGCTTTTGCTCCTATGACGGCACCGCCTTTAAGGGCTGGCAAAGCCAGCTCGGCGGCGGCACTCTTCAGGACGCCATAGAGGACAGGCTTTTTAAGATTTTCGGCAAAAAAATAAGGGTGCACGCAAGCGGCAGAACCGACGCGGGCGTGCACGCGCTCGAGCAGGTTTTTCATTTCGACGCGGAATGGCGCCACCCCGCGCGCAGCCTAATGCTCGCCCTGAAAAGCGGGCTCCCCGAAGGCCTTGTTTTAAGCAGGGTCGTAAAGGCGGACGGGGGTTTCCACGCGAGGTATTCCGCCGTGGGCAAGCGCTACGCCTACAACATTTTCGAGGGCGACGCCCCCGCGCACTTGGCGAGGTACTTTTGGAGCGTCGGCGACCGCCGTTTAGATATCGAAAAGATGAACGAGGCGGCCTCCAAGCTTTTGGGCGAGCACGACTTTACCGCCTTTTCCGCAAACCGGGGCGGCGGCTCAAAAGACAATCCCGTAAAGACGCTCTACAAGCTTTCGGTTCGCCGCCGCGGCAAAAAGGTGCGCATAGAAACAGAGGGCAGCGGCTACATGTATAAAATGGTGCGGCTAATCGCGGGCGCTCTTTTCGATGTGGGAACGGGCAGGCTCGCCCCGGAGGAAATCGGGGAAATTTTGGAGTCGAAGTCGCGCTCGAACAAATTTCAGGCGGCTCCCGCAAAGGGCCTTTTTTTGGAGAGGGTTTTTTACAAGCGGCCAAGCCCGCGCTCAAAATAATGTTGATTGCGGCGGAGAACTCGTTTCAACTATACTCGCAAAATGACCTACTTTTTTATTACAGTATTTTTGACTCTCGCGGTCTCCGCGTTCTGCTCGATGATGGAGGCGATGGTTTTAAGCGCGAAGCAGTCGGAGGTGGAGGCTCTTAAAAAGAGCTCGAAGCGGCTCGGAGAGGATCTTGAACTATTCCTGCGCCAGATAGACCGCACAAGCTCCGCCATTCTTTCTTTAAACACGATAGCAAACACTTTCGGGGCGACGCTTTCGGGCGTGTTTTTCGCGGTTTACATATCGCCGAAGTTCGGCTCCGACATACACGCAAAGTACACCTTCCCCGCGCTTTTAACCGTTGCGATTCTTGTGCTTTCGGAAATT
>JAGBOM010000411.1 GCA_017633865.1 Opitutales bacterium | reverse complement strand
TTCTCGAGGCGGTCGTGATAGCCGACAAGGCCTCGAAGGCCGTCGCCGAATACATTCAAGGCGAAAAGTTCGAAATCGTCCACCTCCCGCTTTGGCACGACGGCAACGTGCGCGACCCAGACGAGCGCGTGATTTTGCGCCATAACGACGAGGAGCTCGCCCGCACCATGTGGGACTACGTCGGCATTGTCCGCACCAATAAGCGCCTAAAAAGAGCCCTGCGCCGGGTGGACAATCTCTACCGCGAAATCGACGAATACTATTGGGATTTCCGCGTCGACCCCGATTTGCTCGAGCTTAGAAACAAGACGCTCGTGGCCCTTCTTATAATACGCTCGGCAATGTCCAGAAAGGAAAGCCGCGGCCTGCACTATACTTTGGACTACCCCAACAAGTCCGAAACCGTCCGCGATACGATTTTAAAAAAGTCGCTTTTGCCTTAGCAAAAAACGCGAAATCCCGCGGGCGAACGCGCCCGAATCTTTCCGCGGGCGGGGCTTAAACCCGAAAAAAGAGCCGAAATTTGGCGCAAAAGATGTTTGATTTCGCAAAAAAAACAAGTTGAATCGTTAAGAATGAATATTCAGGAGCATATAGCGGTAATAAAAGATTTTCCAAGGAAAGGCGTGGTGTTTAAGGATATTTCCCCGATATTTTTGCACCCAAAGGCCTTTAAAGAGCTGATAGGCGAGCTCGCGCAAAAAATCCGCCCCCTCGGCGCGACAAAAATTTTCGCGGCCGAAGCGAGAGGCTTTCTTTTCGGCGCGCCGCTTTCGATAGAGCTCGGCATACCGCTTGTGCTCGTGCGCAAAAAGGGAAAGCTCCCGCGCAAAACCGCCGAGGTCTCCTACGATTTGGAATACGGCACCGATACCCTTTGCGTCCATACCGACGACGTCTCCCCCGACGATAAAATCCTGATTTTTGACGACATTTTGGCGACGGGCGGAACTGCGGGGGCCATGTGCCGCCTCGCGGAAAATCTGGGCGCGAGCGTTTGCGCCTGCGCCTTTATTATGGAGCTTTCATTCTTAAACGGCCGCGGAAAGCTCGCCGGCAAAAAGGTAATATCTATGCGGATTGAGTAGGCGCGCCTTTTGGCGGCCTGCTTTTAGAAAGCTTTTCTCCGTTTGCCCCGCGCAAAATCGGGCAGTGGGCGAAATCGGGCGGGGCGGCGCCGAGCGCGCGGTAAAGCAAAATCTGCCTTGCGGTTGAAAGCAGCAAATCCGCGCCGCGCACCACTTCCGTAATTTGCATTTCAATGTCGTCAACCACAACCGCAAGCTCGTAGCTCGGCGCGCCGCATTTTCTCCAAACCAGAAAATCCCCAAAATCCTCCTGCGATACAAAGCATTGCTCGCCCTTAATCTTGTCGAAAAACTCTATTTTTTCGCCGAAGGGAACTTTGAACCTCCAGTTGCGGGAAAAAACGTCTTTGGGCATGCCAAAATTTTTCGGGCGCAGCTCGGTCGGGAAAATGGGCTCGACTTCGCAGTCCTCAACACGCCTAACGGCGGGGCGGGCGAGCGATTTTATTTCGCTTCTTGAAGCGCTTGACGGATATGCAAGGCCAAGTTCTATAAGCCTTAAAAGCGCGCGCCTGTAAAAATCAAGCCTCTTGCTTTGCGTGTACGGGGCGAAGGGGCCGCCCACGTCGTCGCCTTCGTCCCAGCTTAGGCCTGCGGATTTTAAGTCCGCGTAGCACCTCTTTACAAGCTCGGGCTTGGAGCGCTCAAAGTCGATGTCCTCAATCCGCAAAACGAGCGATCCGCCGCTTGCGCGGGCGCGTTCAAAAGCGGTCTTGAAAGTGGCGATGTTGCCCGCGTGCAAAATTCCCGAAGGGGTGGGGGCTATTCTGCCTCGATATGGAGCGTTTTGCGGCATGAAAATAAATTTGCAAAAGCGGGGCGGAATTGTCAAGTTTTGCGGCGCGGCGGAAAAAACCGCCGGCTGCGGCAAAACAAAGTTCGCATATGCAGAAAATTGCCGGGTTTTGCGGCGCGCTAAAAAATAAACGCAATTTTTTTGCAATAAAATCTTGACTTCCCCCGCCGCGCATGGGATATTTGCCTTATTATAAAACTAAGCCCTCGTCGTCTAGGGGTTAGGACTCCTGAACCTCATTCAGGAAACATCGGTTCGAATCCGATAGAGGGTGCGTTTTATAAAAAATTCTTCCGCTTGCGCTTTGCGTAGAGCGGAATTTTTTTTGGATCCATTCCGCCGCTTTGACATAGAGCGGAAGAATTTGGCTTAAAATAAAAGAAGGCGCAGAATAAATCTGCGCCTTAGCGATTGTCCGATTTCTCGGGGGTTGGGGAGCCACCATTACAGGTTCAGCCTGATAACCACGTCGGCAAAAGTATCGCAACTGACTGCACTCTTACCGCTTCGTTTAATACCGTTTCGCAAAACTTTCTAAAAATCAATTAAAAAATGCGCTTCAAAATAATAGCCAAAGAC
>JAGBOM010000410.1 GCA_017633865.1 Opitutales bacterium | reverse complement strand
GTCGAATACAAATACGAAAACGGCAAAAACGTTTTAAGCTTCCATAAAAAATTTTAGAATGCTGAGCGTAAAAAATCTCGAAATCGAATTCAACAGCCGCGGTGCGAAAACGAGGGCCGTCAAGGGCGTGTCGTTTGAAGTCGCGCGCGGCGAGAGCGTCGCGATTGTGGGCGAGAGCGGAAGCGGAAAGTCCGTCACCGCCCTCAGCCTTATGCGCCTGCTGCCGCCCCCGCCGGAATGCTCGGTAAAGGGCGAAATCCTTTTCGAGGGCAAAAGCATTTTAAGCGCGAAGCAAAGCGAGCTCCAAAAAATGAGGGGGCGCGACATCGCCTATATTTTTCAGGAGCCCTCGGCTTCGCTAAACCCCGTTTTCAGCGTGGGCTACCAAATCGCCGAAGCAGTAAAAATACACTTCCCCGGCGAGAGGGACGTAAAGGGGCGCGTCATAAAGGCGCTTGAAACCGTCGGAATCCGCGACGCTAAAAACCGCTGGGGAGCCTACCCCCACGAGCTTTCCGGCGGCATGCAGCAAAGGGTCATGATAGCCATGGCCCTCGCCTGCAACCCCAAGCTTTTAATAGCGGACGAGCCCACAACCGCCCTCGACGTCACAATTCAAAAGCAGATTATAGACCTTTTAAAGGACGTCAAGGCGCGCTCAAATATGGCGCTTGTTTTAATAACGCACAACTTCGGCATAATTTCGGGGCTTTGCGAAAGGGTAATCGTGATGTTCAGGGGAGAAATCGTAGAAAGCGGCAATACGTTAGACGTTTTGAAAAACCCCCGGCACCCCTACACAAAAGCGCTTATCGCCTGCATTCCGCGCCTCAACGAAAAATCCAGAAAGCTGGAGTCGATAGACTATTCAAAAATTTTGTAAAAAACCATGCAAGAAGCCCCCGCCGATATTCTTTTAAAAGTCGAAAACCTGAAGGTGGAGTTCCCGCTGTCGTCGGGCATATTCGGCGTATCGAAAGAGACCGTCAAGGCCGTTGACGGCGTTTCGTTCTTCGTAAAAAGGCGCGAAATTCTCGGCCTTGTTGGCGAAAGCGGAAGCGGCAAAACCACGACGGGGCGCGCGATTATCCGCCTCGCGCCCGCAAGCTCGGGCGAAATATTCTTCGGCGGGCAAAAAATTTCGAGCCTCAAAAATTCGGAATTCATGCCCTACCGCAAGAAAATCCAGATGATTTTTCAGGATCCCTACAACTCGCTCGACCCTAAAATGACGGTGGCGGAAATTCTCGCCGAGCCGCTCGACATACATTTCAAGTCGCTGACAAAGGCCGAAAAAACCGAGCGGAGCGCGTGGCTTCTTAAAAAAGTCGGGCTTAATCCCGACTTTCTAAAAAGGCTCCCGCACGAATTTTCCGGCGGGCAGCGGCAAAGAATAGGAATCGCAAGGGCTCTCGCCGTCGAGCCCGAGTTCATCATTTGCGACGAGCCCGTAAGCGCGCTCGACGTCTCCGTGCAGGCGCAAATCATAAACCTGCTTCTGGAGCTTCGCGAAAGCATGAATATAGCTATGCTTTTTATCGCCCACGACCTCGCCGTGGTAGAGCACATAAGCGACAGGATTATTGTTATGACGCGCGGGAAAATCGTCGAGGAGGGCGAGAGCGAGGAGCTTTGCCGCTCGCCGAAGCACCCGTACACAAAAAAGCTGATAGAGGCCGTTCCGAAAATCCCATGAAAAAATCCTGCGCATTGCTGCTTGCCTGCGCGCTTTTTTTATGCGCCTGCGCAAGGGTTTCGCCGGCGGACAAAGGCGCGGCGAGCCAAACGCTGATTGTCGGCAACTCCGCCGACCCCTCGAGCCTCGACCCCACTCTGGTTTCGGGGCTGCCCGAGTTTAAAATTCTGCGCGCGCTCTTCGAGGGGCTCGTCACCGCCGACTCGAAAACGCTCGAGCCCCTCCCCGCCGCAGCCTCAAGCTGGGAAAAATCGGGGAAAACCTACACTTTCAAGATTCGCGAAAACGCGAACTGGTCGGACGGCGAGCCGCTGAAATCCACGGACTTCGCCTTCGCCTTCAAGCGCATGCTAAACCCGCTTTTGGCCGCCGAATACGCGGGTTTTCTAACCCCCATAAAAAACGCGGAAAAAATCCGAAGCGGCCTGCTTGGCGCGGACTCTCTCGGCGTGAAAACGCCCGACCTAAAAACGCTGGTTATCGAGCTTGAATACGACTGCCCGCACTTGTTAAACCTGCTCTGCTACTCGCCGTTTTTCCCGCTTCCCGAGCACGCGCTAAAAAAGTTCAACGCCCAGTCGAGGCGCGACGCCGTCTGGATGCGCCCCGAAAACGCCGTCTCGAACGGCCCGTTCGTCTTGAAGGAATATAAAATAAACGAGAAAATCCGCGTCGAAAAAAACCCGTCATACTGGGACAGCCGCAATGTAAAGCTGCGCGCGGTGGAGTTTCTGCCGATTTCAAACATCTATACCGAAGACCGCGCCTTCCGCGCGGGGCAGCTGCACATTACAGACTCCGTAGCGCCGGCAAGGCTCGGCAACCCCGC